>NZ_LVCT01000305.1:0-654 GCF_001647205.1 Rhodococcus sp. EPR-134 | reverse complement strand
AGCGTCGGCGGCCTCGTCGAGGATCAGACGATCAGCCGCATCGACGGCAAAGAGATTGGGTGCCTCGACATCGGGGAATCGGCGCAGACGATCGAACAGTTCGGGTGTGTCGGACATGCCACCAGTCTTTCAGGTGGAACTACGCAACACTCAATCCCCCGACCAGCAGGTGATCAGTTCGACATCCCTGTCAGTTCGACATCCACTGCACGACGTTGTCGACGGTTTCGCGTTCGGTGCGGAATCCGTTCACCGGGTGGTCGGTGTCGGGGTACCCGAACGAGATCGCGCAGACAACCTTGCGAGTGTCGTCGATACCGAAATGCTCGTGAATGAACTTGGAGCTGCCCGCGAGCGCCGCCTGCGGAATGGTGGCGACCCCCAGACTCTGGGCCGCGAGCAGGAAGCTGTTCACGTACAACCCGCAGTCGACTGCGCCGTAGGTGCCCAATGCCTCGTCAGTGGTGATGATCGCGACGTGAGGAGCGCCGAAGAGCTCGAAATTCTTCATCGTCTGTGCCGCGGATCCGGCGCGGTCACCGTGCTCGATTCCGACGCTCGAATACAGCGCCATCGCGCAGTCGAACCGACGCGACTTGTAGATGCCCTGGTACGCGCGCGGGAACTCGAAGTCCGACTCCTGGGCGTTGGCCA
>NZ_LVCT01000304.1:0-578 GCF_001647205.1 Rhodococcus sp. EPR-134 | reverse complement strand
TTCTGCGCCAGCCGAAGGATCTCCTCGATCACCTCACGTGGCACCTGACGGTCCTCGTAGGCGCGGCAGCTGATCCGGGCGTCGAGCAACGCTTCCAGGCTCGTATCCACGACGATGCTCTCGGTCATGTGTTCTCTCCTCGATCAGGCTGCACTACAACACTTCGCACGATAGAACTACCGCCTCGACGCAATCGTCAGCGGGTCACCTTTGCGAAGGCCGACACCAGCTCGCCGAACTCTGCCATCGCCGCATCCGGATCCGGATCTACTGCTGCCAGCGCAACCAGCACATCGGTGGCACCGGATTCGAGCAGCTGCTCGGCGCCGATCATCGTCGCCGGGAGGTCGATCGAACCGTCGGACCCGCGTACGACGGTCAGTCGTCCACGGACCTGCAATTCCGCTGGATCGCGTCCGAGATCCGCCATCGCTTTGCCGATGACGTCGATCCCTTCACGTAGGTCGTCGTCCGCGGCACCCATGATCGGAATCCACCCGTCACCCCAGGTTGCGACGCGTCGTACAACGGCCTTGGAGAGCGAACCGGACACCCAGATCGGGATTCCAGCGGCCGGA
>NZ_LVCT01000303.1:0-20071 GCF_001647205.1 Rhodococcus sp. EPR-134 | reverse complement strand
GCGTCGTCGAGCAGTGGTCCCCTTTTACCGAAGTCCATACCTGCCGCCTCGTATTCACGTTCCTGCCAACCTGTTCCGACGCCCAGGTCGAGTCGGCCCCCGGAGAGCAGATCGAGTGTCGCGGCCGTCTTGGCCAGTACCGCTCCCCCGCGCAGCGCCGCGATGACGATTCCGGTCCCCAAGCGAATTGTCTTCGTCTGTCCGGCAACAAAAGCCAGGACGGTCAGCGGCTCGAGCCAGTTGGCGTCGGGCTCGGTGGGGAACGCCGACCACGTGTACGCCGAGTTGTCCGAGCCCATCACCACGTGATCGGTGACGAGGACCCGGTCGAAGCCCGCAGCTTCCGCGCTCTGACAGACCTGCACGAGTTTCGCGTAGGAGTCCTCCGCGAGAGTGGTGCCGAAGTTGGGAACGTTCAGACTGAAAGTTGTCATGTGTCAAGCCTTTCGGGGCCGGTTGGTCCAGCCACCCTCTTCTGTGGGGAACCAGCCTCCGGCAGCGTGCGAGCCGCCGTCGACGTGGATCACGGTTCCGGTGATGTATCTCGCCAGGTCGGAAGCCAGGAACAGTGCGGGGCCGGCAATGTCGACCGGCTGGCCCGGTCCGCCCAACGGTGCCCACCCCGGCCACTTGTCCCAGTCGTCGGCAGGAACGATCGTGCGATACGGCACCTGTACCGACTCGATCAGATCCGGGGCAATGGCGTTGACGCGCACTCCGGTTCGACCGATCTCCACACCAAGGCTCCTGGTGAACTGTGTCAGCGCGGCCTTGTATGCCGAGTACATCGTGTGGCCCGGGATCGCTCGATGCGCCTCCACCGTCGTCAGGTTCACGATCGATCCACCCAAACCGCGGTCGATCATGCCGGGAAGCAGGGCATGGGTCAGACGCACGACGTGATCGAAATTGATGCTGCCGGCCTCGGACCAGAAACCGGGATCCGTACCGGTGAACTCTGTCGGCGGGTTCAGGAAATGACCCACGTTGTTCACCAGGACGTCCGGAGCGAACTCGGTCAACGCTACGGGGACTTCCCGCGTCCGCACGTCGTACTCGAGATAGTTGATCGAACCACCTGCAGCCGAGTCGAATTCGACGTCGCCAAGAGGAGCCACGTCGACAACCAGAACTGACGCGCCATGCGATGCAAATGCTCGAACAATCGCTGCGCCGATTCCCTGGGAACCGCCTGTGACCACTGCCTTCTTACCCACCAACATCGGCCCTGGGGAGTACGCCGATCCGACCACCACGAAGACACCCTTCTGCAGTTCGATGTGAAGCACTTCGGCGTACCGTCACACATCGATCGGCAAAACGGGCGCAAAGTTCTCACTCAGTGGTAGCCGCGACACCCCACCTGCTCGAACCGCCGAGTCGCCCATTCAAATAGTGCGGAATCTCGGCTGCCCGTATCGGCATTCCCTCGAGGTACCCCTGGATCACGTCACATCCGCACTCGGTCACTATCGCGCGCTGCCTCTCCGTCTCCACGCCCTCGGCGACGGTGTCCAGCCCCAGAGACTTGGCAATCGCGATGACGGCTCGCAAGACAGCGAACCTCGAATTCGAGGGATCCGCGTCCAGCGGTGCGACGAACGCCCGATCGATCTTCAACCGATCGAGCGGCAGCCGGGCCAAGCTGGCAACCGAGGAGAACCCGGTGCCGAAGTCGTCCATCGCAATGGCGATGCCGAGCGCCGAGAGCTGTACCAACACATCTCGGTCGGCGTCGTCGATGACCAACGATTCGGTCACCTCGATCTCGAGTCGGCTGGGGTGGAGGTTCACCTCGATCAGTGTCCGGCGTACCGAGTCGACGTATCGACTCGAACGCAGTTGCACCTGAGAAACGTTCACGGCAACCCGAATGTCCTCCGGCCACGTTGTCGCCGCCGTGCAGGCAGCCCTCAGAACACCTGCACCGATCGGCACGATCAAGCCGGTTTCCTCGGCGACCGAAATGAAGTCTCCCGGCGAGACGAGACCTGAAGTCGGATGGTTCCACCGCAGCAGAGCCTCGAACCCGACAACAACTCCCGTCGCGGCCGAGACCTGTGGCTGATAAACCAACTCGAACTCTTCGTCGATCAACGCACGACGAAGATCCAACAATGCCCTGGCCCTACCCGTCGCACGATCCCGCAAAGTCGCATCGAAGGCGCGAATCTGGTTCCGACCGCTCTCCTTTGCGTGGTAAAGCGCGAGGTCCGCGACAATCACCAGGTCTTCGAGGCTGTCGGCGTCGTCGGGCATCGAGCCGTACCCCAGACTGGCACGAATGCGAATCTGGTTGCCGACCAGTGAAAATGGTCGTTCGAATGAGTCGAGAATCGTTTGGAATCTCTTCTCCACCTCATCTGCACTCCCGATGTCGTCGAAGGCTACGTCGTCGAAGGCGATGGCGAACTCGTCACCCCCCAGTCGGCCACAGATCTCGTTCGATCGCAGAACGCTGTGCAGTCTGCCGGCAACATCGCGAAGCACGTCGTCTCCGATGTGGTGTCCCAACCGGTCGTTGATCGACTTGAAGTTGTCCAGATCCAGAATTGCCAGCCACACCCTGTGTCCGTCCCGAATCCGCGAAGACAGTTGAGCGTTGAAGCTGTACCGATTTCTGAGCCCGGTCAACGAATCGATCTCTGCCAATCGCAAGATGTTCTGGCGCTGGTGATACGAGTGCGTGATATCGGATCCGACACCGCGCCACCCGTAGGTCGCCCCATCGCCACTGCCCGGGTGACCTGACATCGACCACCAGCGAGTATCGCCCCGAACGACGACCTGCATGGTGAGGTCCCGAAACGCCGTCCCGGCTTGAAAATTCGCGGCGAGGAGATCAAGGGACTTCCTGCCCACATCTGTTCGGGACGCGCCGATCCCGATCAGGATCTCGTGCATTGTGCGGCCCCGAATCTGTGCTGCCGGCAAACCGACCTGCTCGGCGAATCGATACGACACGGTACTGGCGATACCGCGCGAATCGGTCTCCCAGAGCCAATCCTGTGCTCCGTCTTCGAGATCGTTGAGCAACAACTCGACGAGATCTCGTTCGTCCTCGGCTATGAGTTCGGCGCGTAGCCGTCTCTCGAAAAGTTTGGCCAACAGCAAAGTTCCGCTGTAGAGCGAACCTACAAAGACGACCAGCACCCCGCTCAGCACGAAACGCGATGTGCCCGGTTCCGTCCAGAACGCCCCGGCCAACCCGACTCCCACCAGGCTGATCCAGACCACAGTGATTCCGCGAAACATCATGGTGGGAAACACGCCGACCGCGATCCCACCGATCAAGGTCGAGCTCAGTACCAACTCGTCACGAGGATCGAGCATCGGGAAGAGAACGAGAGCCAAGCACGCCAGGAGCACTCCCCAGACAATGATTTCGACTGTGAGTACCACCAGTTCGGTGGTCTGGGACTCGGAGACGCCGAGACGCGAGCGCCGGAGCCAATACACACTGAATCCAGCGCTCGACAACAGCATGACGCTCGACCAGGCGAAGGTGAACCATCCGGCATCCACCGGCAGAAGCACCACGATCGCTGACAAGGCAACCGCCGCGGTCAGAAACGACCACGGCAGTACGCGCGCGGTGAACCGCAGTCGTCGATCGAGTAGGCGACGGCGATCGTAATCCGAGAGGTGTTGTTCCGTGCCGCTGCGACCGAGTTTGCGCACCGACGTCCCGACGCGACGCCTACGGAGTACTGCCGGGTCACCCACGTCGGCCTGCTACCGCCGCTGCGACCGCGTCGACCGACATGGCTCCGCCGGCGATGTATCCCTGAACAGTCCTCACCCTTGCAGCGGCCACGGACTTCAAGTCTTCCTCACCGTCGACTCCCGAGACGACGACCTCCATTCCCAACGCGTCGACCAGATCCACGACAGCTTCGAGGATCGACCGTCCACCAGGCACTGCACCCGAAATGGAGCGTTCTATCCGGACTCGGGTGAACGGAAGGCCGGACAGTGATGCGAGCGAGGAGAATCCGGCGCCGAACTCGTCCACGGTCAGCGCGATTCCCATGTCCGCGATGGCGTGCAACGCAAACTTGGACTCGTCGGTGATCGCCGATGATTCGTTGAGTTGGAGCTCGAGCTGATGTGCACTGACACCTGATCGTCGAAGCGAGTCCCCTATCGCGACGACAAAGGAATCCGATTCGAGCTGACGCGTCGATACCGCGACGGCTACCCGCAGGTGATCAGGAAGGCGGGACGCCGCCTCGCAGGCCAACTCGAAGACGGTAGTCCCCAGTGAGTACGCCAAACCGGTGTCGTCTGCGACGCTCATGAATTCGGCGGACGTAACGGCACCGAGGCGGGCGTTGTGCCAGATCACGCGGACTTCCACGGCCACGATCTCGCGGGAAACCACGTCGATCCTGGGCAACAGCTCGAGTTCGAGGTCCTTCTCCGCGACAGTGTTTCCCAGATCTTCGAGCAGGCGGGCCCGCCGATCGGCCACGGACTTCATCGAGTCTCGATATTCACGTACGGCACCGCGCCCGGATTCCTTTGCCGCGAACAAAGCCAGGTCCGCAGCGCCCATCATCTCGTCGGCGGAGGACGGCAGCTCGTCGGGGAGGTAGTACCCGATGCTGCATCCGATCTCCAACCGCGTACCAGCCACTGTGATCGGCTCGTGCAGAGTTTCGATGTAGCGGCCGAGCAGAGTACGAACTTGTGAGCTGTCACCCACATCGGTGAAAAGAACCGCGAACTCGTCTCCCCCCAGACGTGCGAACAACTGTGACACCCCGCCGGCTTCGGACAGGCGATCCGCGACCTCTCGCAGAACCGCGTCGCCAACGGTGTGTCCCAGTGTGTCGTTGACCGACTTGAAGTTGTCGAGGTCGAGCATGGCCAACGCGAGACCACTTTCGCTTGTGTACGGCTCGCGCAGCAGTCGCTCGAGCTCGGTCCAGAAGCTGTGCCGGTTCGGCATACCGGTGAGTGCGTCCACACGACCCATCCGCACGATCTCGTCACTCTGCAGTTTTACTTCCGTGACGTCGGAACCGACTCCTCGCCAGACGAACTCGTCGGGTGTACGGCCGGGGCGCGGGCGTCCGGAGATCTGCCACCACCGAATTTCACCGTGAACTCGGACCGGAACGAGCACGTCGACGAATGCGGTCTTCGTGTGGCGGGCCTGCTGCAACTCCATGAGCGCATCGATCCCGCCGGGGATCCGTAGGGTGCCCAACTCCATGAACAGGTCCTGCCACGCCGTTCCCTGCAACTCGGTGGAGTCCAGCCCCGCTTCGACCGCGAGCCGCGTCGGGATTCGGTTGAACTTGCCTTTCTGGTCCGTCTCCCACACGAAGTCCCCGGCGTTGCCTTCGAAGTCTTCGAGAAGCATCTGCACGACCGATCGTTCCGACGCGGCGCTCAATTCAGCTCGATAGCGAGATTCCAGGTTGCCCGAGACCACTATCGTGCCGCCGATCAGAGCCGCGCCATAGGCGATCATTCCAATGAGAATTCGTTCGAACTCGGGTCCCGGCTGAAGCCAGAATGCCACCCCGAGGATTATCAGATTGGACAGGACCCAGGTGACCCCCACCACTCGCAACATCGCGGTGGCCACGGCTCCGGCACCGGTGATCGATGTGGTGACCGCTATCAGGATCAGATCGCCGGAATCGTCCAGGATCGGGTACAGGACCAGGGCGAGCGAGGAATACAGGATCCCGACTACAGCAAATTCGACGATGAGAAACGCGTAGGACATCCGGTACGTGGGTGTGATCAGGTTGAAATGAATGGCGAGACCCACGCACATCCCCACCAACCCGATCACGCCGGACAGCAATGGCCACACACGCGGCAGCGGTCCGCCGTCCGGGGGAATTACATACAACGTCAGCCCGAGTGTGACGACGAGGTGGACGGCAGCGGCCCATGGCAGCACGCCGAAGGTAACGGCTATCTGCTCACGAGTTACGTCATTACGTTGGGCGGGCGTCAGTCTTTCTCTCTGGCGGGGTTGCAGAAGCGACAGGACTGGCATCACTTACCTCCCGCTCCCACGACGCAATTGAATCGGACGTCCGACTCAGCAATTCGTCCGTAATTGGACGTTGCCGTGTCAACCAGTGCGTCCACCCTATTTCGGAGTCGCGTCTGCCCACAGACACAGTAATCAGCAAACTGCTGGTCTGCCGCAAGTTGGCGCCGCAAGTTTGATGCCCATGGGTTGAAATCAGACATGAGGGACAATGGCCGGAGATCGCCGATCACGTCGGTGGAGATTCCTCGACGGGTAACACGATCGGACTCATTCGAGCTCAGACAAGGACTATCACGATGGCAATCGACTACACCCGACGTTCCGGCGAGTCCACTCCGTCGCAAGCACCGGTCAGCCTGAGCAAGATCACGCTCACCAAATCGGCACCGACGGTCAACCTCGCGAAGGCGGGTGAACGACAAGGCAATATGCGCGTGAACCTCAACTGGTCACAGGGGGCACCACCGAAGAAGACCGGTTTTCTCGCCAAGCTCGCCGGCGCAGGCTCTGGTGCGGTCGACCTGGACCTCGGATGCCTCTACGAACTTGCCGACGGGTCGAAGGGAGTAGTTCAGGCCTTGGGTAACAGTTTCGGTTCACTGACTTCTCCGCCCTACATCTCCCTCGACGGCGACGACCGCAGTGGTGCGAACACCGGCGGCGAGAACATGCACGTCAATCTTGGTGACCCAAGCGCTTTCCGGCGAATCCTGATCTTCGCGATGATCTACGACGGCGCTCCCAACTGGGCGGCGGTGGACGGCGTCGTCACCTTGTATCCCACCAACGGGCCGGAGGTGGAAGTGCGACTCGACTCCGCCAGCAACCAGGAGCGACTGTGCGCGATCGCTCTCATCCAGAGTTCAGGTCAAGGCGTGACGGTGACGCGCGAAGTTCAGTACATCAACGGCAGTCAGTCAGATCTCGATCGGGCCTACAACTGGGGAATGAAATGGGCTGCCGGACGAAAGTAGGGGCTGCGGACGGGATCTCCCCCATCCGAACGACAATGTCCGAATCATCCACAATGTCGCAAGTTACTGGATAGTGTCGAGAAGTGGGGTCGGACATGAGGGGTCACGCTCGACACCGATAGTGGGTCGGTGACGCTATGTGCTTGGCGGCGCCGACGTTCGACCGGAAAGGCCCTCGATTTCCCCCGAGATCGAGGGCCTTTTCGTATCTTGCGTCACTGTTCGCACCCTTTCATTAGTTGATCGTTAAACTAGGCGTTCGTCCAACATGCACCGATGGAGAACGTGAATGTCCACGAATTCAGATCGACGCCCGCGCCTGCCCGTGAGAATCGCCTACCTCGCCGCAGGAGTTCTCTTTGTCGCCGCCATGCTCCTGTTGGCAAGCGTCGTCAACCCTGATCGGGACCGCGATTTCTCGATGAACCACGTCCCCGCGGGGACGTCGACGACCGCCTTCGCCGCAACGTCCGACCTCGGCTAACGAAGGTACCGGTACGTAAGTGGCGCACGTCACGAACTGTGGGTAGTTTCAACGCCGATGGTTCGCCGTAGGTCGGTATTGAGAGGGACGGCCAACCACTGCCCTGCCTGGTTGCCCCACCCAAGCAGGCAGGGCACCCCAGATCAGGCAGGCACCCCCGATAATTTAAGTCTCAAGTAACTGTTACTCGGGAAAGACTTGTATCAAACCGGGACGAATCGTACATTTCATCCGGCAGTCGGCCTTCGTCCGACGCCTTTGCCGTCAATGTCGACGGAACTTCTCTGAACACCACCACAAGTCGGCCACTTGTCGTGACCGCATTCGTCCTCGCGAAAGGCTCGCCCATGTTCGATTTCTTCGGCGCAATCTCCGGCTTCTTCGGCCTACTGTTCGGCACCGGCTCGTCGAGCGGGAGCTCGGGAGGAAGCAGCGACGCACCCGTCGCGCCGCCTACCTGATCCACAAGCCTCACCCGGCACCGATCCGCCGGGTGAGGCTCTCGCGAATCTCTTTGAAACACAACGTAACAGCACTTCAACTCCACCGACTTTTCTGCGGATTCACGCCGACACACTCCGGCGTCCGGACAGTTTCACCACATCGCCTGCAGTAATGGGTCCTGTGTCCGCCATTCTCCGCCGAGGCACACCCGCAGACCTCCCAACCGACAAGGCATGTGTTCGCCGTGAGCCGGTGTCCGTTGGGGCAGCAGTCCGGGGATTGCTCGGTCAACCGCATCTCCACATTTTCGCACACATGTTCGACAACTTGATACTGCACGCTGCACATTCGATTACACCGGCCGCTTCCGGTCGGCCCGAGCGCAACTATCCCTTCCGTCACTTCGGTCTGCTTTAATACGAAGGCTTTGTCGGGGGTTTACCAATGTCCGAAGTTGTCGAGTTTCTGCGAGCACACGCAGGCGAACACGGGGTTGAACTATGGGTTTCTTCAAGAAGGCGGCTGTGACTGCTCTAGCGGTCGCTGCAGTCGGAGCATCAACAGGGATCGCATCAGCTGATCCGTCGACCGACGTGAATTACGAAGCGAAGGTCGTCGACAAGTCGATCGTCACCACCATCGACGCCGGGCTGTTCAAGGTGTCCGGCGACGGCAAGTCCGTCGTCTTGCAGGACAGCAAGGGAGCCGACCTTGTTTCCCTGCCTCTCGCATACAACCTCGGGGATCTACAGTTCCCCTTCGATCGCACGATCAGTGAAGACGGTAAGACCCTCACGCTGACACCGATCACCGATTCGGCGAAGGCAACACCTCGACCCGAGAGTGCGCCTGCGGCAAAGGAATGGACGCCCGTCGCCTCGCCCGAGGAGAATGATCGGGCGATTGCGCACTTCCAGAGCCAACTCGGCCTCGGCACTCAGGTCGGCAGCCTGCTCGGCACCATCGTCGGCGCCGGAATCGGTTGCGCTGTCGGCGCTCCGCTGGGCTTGACCATCGTCGGACTCCCCGTCGCCGCGGCACTGTGCCTGGGTGGCCTCGCAACAGGCGCCGGAATCGGCGGTGTCGCCGGAACGATCCTCGGCGGCGGCGGCGCGGCTGTCGTAGCCGGCATCGATCTCGTCAACACGCTGAATGCTCCTGCCGGGACGACCGTCTGGGCTCAGTAGCCACTTGGTGGTCAGTCGCTGCTCCACGGAAAGCCCCGCCCGCCCGAAGAGGACGAGCGGGGTTTTTCGATTCAATGTGCAGGAGGATCTACGTGGTGCCCCCAGTCGGACTCGAACCGACACTTGACGGATTTTAAGTCCGTTGCCTCTGCCAATTGGGCTATGGGGGCCTTGCCGCACCCGACGGGTCGGGTGCGGCAGGGATCAGACTATCGGGTCGGTCTGAGCTACCGACATCGCGATGCCGTCGAGTATGTCGTGTTCGCTGACAACCAGTTCGGCGATCCCGGCTTTGGCTTCGAACGCTTGAGCCAGCACCGTGGTGATGATCGCTCCGCCGCCGATGACGTCCACCCGCCCCGGATGCATCGGGCCGAAGGCAGCACGATCAACCCGAGGCATAGCAATGAGACGCTCGCACACGTCGAACAGTTGATTGAACGAAATCCTCGACAGGTGCACCTTCTCGGCGTCGTACTCCGGAAGATCCTGCGCGATCGCGGCCAGCGTCGTCATGGTTCCAGCGACACCCACCCACGTGTGCGCCTTCTCGACGGGTACGGCCTCGAACGCCTCGGCAAGTTTCGCGGTCGCGAAAGCCGTCGCCTCGGAAACCTGCTCTGCTGTAGGCGGATCCGACGGTAAGCACCGCTCCGTGACGCGCACACAGCCGATGTCGGTGGAGTACGCAGCCTGGACGCCCGACGTGTCGCCGAGGACAACTTCGGTGGATCCGCCGCCGAGATCGACGACCACGAACGGGCCCTCGGACGGATCAAGTTCTCCCACAGCACCGCTGAACGAGAGGCGCGCCTCTTCGTCGCCGGAGATGACCTCTGCTCCGGATCCGGGAATCACCGCGCCGAGCACGTCCCGCGTCATCGTGAAGAAGTCTTCCCGATTCGCAGCGTCGCGAGTAGCCGAGGTGGCGACCATGCGAACGGCGGTTGCTCCGGCATCGGCGATCATCGACGCGTACTCGACCAGCGCGACCCGGGTGCGTTCGATGGCCTCGGGCGCGAATGTCCCTGTCGCATCAACACCTTGACCCAGCCGCACGACGCGCATCTCGCGCCGGACATCCACCAGACGACCGTCGGCGCCGACGTCGGCGATCAGCAGTCGAATGGAGTTGGTACCGCAATCGACTGCGGCGACACGGCGAGTCACCGGTCGGTGTTGTCGGCATCGTCGATGCCAGGCCAGTCCGCGGGAATTGCAGTGCCACGCAGCTTTCCGTGACCGGCCAACGCGACGGACTCGTCACCGAGCGGATTGACGCCGGGCCCCTTGGCGAGCGAATGCGCCATCAGCACGTGCAGGCACTTGACACGATCCGGCATCCCACCACCGGCAAAGTCGGTTCCCAGAGATTCGATCGCGTCACGCTCGGCAAGGTACGACTCGTACGCCCGGCGGTAAGCCGCGGCAAGTTCCGGATCCTGGGTCAGGCGTTCGGTCATTTCACGCATGACGCCGGCGGATTCCTGACGGCTCGCTTCGGCAGTCAGTCGCGGGTCCGTGAGGTAGTACAACGTCGGGAACGGTGTTCCGTCCGGAAGTTTGGGGGCGGTCTTGACCACGCCCGGCTGACCGTCCGGGCTGCGGTACGCGATCTCGATCACTCCGCGTGGCTCACGGCCCAATTGAGCGGCAACGGCGTCGAGATCCGCTTGTGAAACCTGTGGGGAATTTTCGGACGTGTTGCTCACCCGGTGGGTACTCCTTGTTCTTCTGGCTCTATCGGCGCCAACGGCATCGGGGCCGGTGTCGTCGTCTCGGGAACCACTGGCGGTTCCGAAATCGTTTGCCACAGATCGCGATACCACGGACCTGTGAGCGGTGTTTCCTTTTCCTGCTTCTTCTCGGGTTCCTTGTAGTCACCGGGAAGCTGAACCTGGAACGGGGTCTCGCCCGGTTTGACGTACCGAAGGCGTTCTCGTGCAAGAGCTTCGATGTACGCAGGGTCGTCGAAGCGCGCGTTCTGCCCTTGCAGCTTTCGCAGTTCTTCCTCGAGTACCTGACGTTCGGCCGCCACCTGCGCGGCATCCGAACGCTGGCTGATGTAAGTACGGAGCGGCACTGCCAGTGTCAGCGCCAGCATGAGCACAACCATCGCGAGCACAACTGCCCGACTGGTGGACAAGCCGAAAATGGTGTTGTCCGACTTCGGAAGCCGAGACCAGAACTTGTTGGTTCCGCTCTTCCCCCGGGCCGACTTCGACCCTCGCGCCGACGCTTTCTCGGCGGAGACACCCGGTTGCGCGGGGCCTGTCACAGCGGAATCGACTGCTTCCGGATCTACCGAAGGTTCCGACACGCGTGGGCGTCGGGCACTGTCCCGACGCGCACGCGACGGTGTGTCCCCACGACGGGAACCACGACCCCCCGGACTTCCGCCGGGGGATCGTGGCTTACCGCGCTGTGCAGACACTACTGAATCTTAGATTTCCGTCAGGCCTCGAAAGCGAAGCGCGGGAACGCAACCTCGCCGGCGTAACGTGCTGCGTCGCCGAGGTTTTCCTCGATGCGCAGCAGCTGGTTGTACTTGGCAACGCGCTCGCTGCGTGCCGGAGCACCGGTCTTGATCTGGCCGCTGCCGACGGCAACCGCGAGGTCGGCGATGGTGGTGTCCTCGGTCTCGCCGGAACGGTGGCTCATCATCGTCTTGTAGCCGTTGCGGTGAGCGAGATCGACGGCGTCGAGGGTCTCGGTCAGGGTGCCGATCTGGTTGACCTTCACCAGGAGTGCGTTGGCCGCACCCTTGACGATGCCTTCTTCGAGGCGCTCGGGGTTGGTGACGAAGAGGTCGTCGCCGACGAGCTGGATCTTGTTGCCGATCTGATCGGTGAGTGCGACCCAGCCGTCCCAGTCGTCTTCGTCGAGCGGATCCTCGATGGAAACGAGCGGGTAGGCGTCGATGAGCTCAGCGTAGAACGCCGCCATCTCGGCCGCGGTGCGGTTCTTGCCCTCGAACTTGTAGCCGGTGCCGTCGGTGTAGAACTCGGTGGCAGCGACGTCGAGAGCGAGCGCGACATCGGTACCCAGCTTGAGGCCGGTCTTGTTCACGGCGATCGTGATGAGGTCGAGTGCTTCCTTGGTGCCTGCGACGTCGGGCGCGAATCCGCCTTCGTCGCCGAGACCGGTGGAGAGGCCCTTCTCCTTGAGAACCGACTTCAGGGAGTGGTAGACCTCGGCGCCCCAGCGCAGCGATTCCTTGAAGCTCGGTGCGCCGATGGGAGCAACCATGAACTCCTGGACGTCGACACCGGTGTCTGCGTGTGCGCCACCGTTGAGGATGTTCATCATCGGGACAGGGAGAACGTGAGCGTTGGGGCCACCGACGTAGCGGAACAGCTCGAGGCCCGAGGACTCGGCGGCGGCGCGAGCCACGGCAAGCGAGGCACCGAGCAGAGCGTTTGCGCCGAGACGCGACTTGTCCGGGGTGCCGTCCGCGTCGAGCAGCGCCTGGTCGACCGTGCGCTGCTCGGTTGCGTCGATGCCGATGATGGCAGGAGCGATCTCGCCGAGCACAGCCTCCACGGCCTTCTCGACGCCCTTTCCGCCGTAGCGTGCGCCACCGTCGCGCAGTTCGACGGCTTCGTGCTCACCGGTCGAAGCGCCGGACGGCACCGCAGCCCTGGCGAAACTTCCGTCTTCGAGCAGAACCTCGACCTCAACCGTGGGGTTACCACGGGAATCAAGGATCTCGCGAGCTCCGACCTGCTCAATACTGGCCACTGTGTGGTTCTCCTTCGAATGGGCTTCGCATTGGGGCACGCTCTGCGTGCTTGACACTTGGGCTCCGACCCCTCCGGTCGAAAGAGGACCACGATCGCGGCTGGGCCTCTGCAGTGCCAGCACCTCTGTAGTGCCAGCACACAGCCTAACCGCACGGGCCGAAGGCTTCTTTATCGACGCGCGGTCACGGGTCCGACCTGCGGATCGATCACCGTCAGTCCGGCCGTACCCCGACTGAATACGCCGACGCACGATCACGAACGAGCGCGAGATAGTCGCCCGAGAGGTTGTACGCCATCAGTGCCTGCTGCCATCCGGCAGCGGAAGTGAGGTCTCCCCCGCGTGCACACAGGTAGCGGGCGGCCGTGAGGGCAGCGTCGTCGATGTTGTCGGGGTCCACCCGGCCGTCGCCGTTGGCGTCGACTCCCCATTTGAGCCACGTCTCGGGGATGAACTGCATGGGCCCCATCGCACGGTCGTGCACTGGATCGCCGTCCATCGCCCCGCCGTCGGTGTCGGGGATCTCGGCAACTCCCGGGCCACCGTCGAGAGGGATTCCCCGAATGATCGGAGCAACCTGGCCGAACGCGTCGACCGACGAGCCGTCGTAGGTCCCGTGGCGGCTCTCGACGCTGCCGATACCGGCCAAAGTTGTCCACCCGATTCCGCAGCCGGGAAGCGTCTCGGCCATGACCGCAGCGGCGTACCCGTAGGCCTCGAGTGCCGTCGTCCCGATCCCGATGTCGTCCGACAATCCCGCTGCCCAGTCGGCGAGTTGATCAGCACTGCGGCCGGGAGCATTGATGTCGATCGGCGGCGTCGGAGAGCCGGTACCTGGGGGTATGCCCTCCGGAATGGCTACTTTCGGTTCGTTCGATCCGCAAGCCACGACGCCTGCGCCCAGCAAGGCTGTTCCGGCAGCTACTGCTGCTACGGCTCGCGAGAGACGCCGGGGACTTCTGCGGGCTGCGGGAGTTCGGTACACCCTTCCATCATCCACATGCGAGCGAAGTACTCCCGAATTCATTGGTAAAGAACAGCAAAAGTACAGGTGAGAGCATGGTTCGCCGTCGATGATGGAGTATCTTCTTCTGAGTTAAGGCTGGCCTAGCCTCATGCGTTCGTCAGAAGCTGTTGCACTCACTCAGTCAGGAGTCGCCCGTGCCCGTGTCGGTACTCGCTGCCGCGAGCACACCATCAGTTGCCACCCAGCTATTCGGCAGTGGCCTGATCGGTCTGCGCGAAGGCCTCGAAGCGGGCATCGTGGTGATGATTCTCGCCGCCTACCTCGTGAAGGCCCAGCGCAAGGACGCACTGAAATGGGTGTGGCTCGGCGTCCCGATCGCCGTCGCGATGGTGGCGATCATCTTCTTCGCGATCCACTACGGAACGTCGACGGTCGACGGCCTGACCGCAGAGATCATCGCGGGCGTTGCCTCCCTGATCGCCGTCGTCATCGTCACGATCATGGTCTTGTGGATGCGCACGGCCGCCAAAAACATTTCCGGAGATCTGAAAGCGGGGATGGAGAAGGCGTTGATCGCCGGACCCGTCGCCATCTTGTCGCTGTCGTTCTTCGCGGTCGGTCGTGAAGGCGTCGAGACTGCGTTGCTCATGGTCGGTTACGCCGAGAACACCGCAGGCAGCTCCTGGCCGTTGGTCGGACTGCTCCTCGGAATTCTCCTGGCCGCCGTCTTGATCGTCGCCATGTACTTCGGCGCCCTCCGTCTCAACCTGACGACCTTCTTCCGGTACACGGCGATCTTCCTCATCGTCGTAGCCGCCGGAATCCTCTCGTACGGTGTTCGCGCTCTGCAGACCGGAAACGTCCTGCCGGGCGGTTCGAATCTCGCGTTCAACCTGACACCCGGCTACGACCCGTCGACCTGGTACGGCACCGTCCTCGCCGGAATCTTCAACTTCCGCCCGGACCCGACCGTCCTTCAAGCCGTCGCATGGGTCGTCTACCTCGTAGTCGTCCTCGCGCTCTTCCTACGTCCCCTTCCGTCGAGCCCATCGGAACCGACAACCCCGCCTGCGCACGACACACACGTTCCCGAAAAATCCTGAGAGGCATTGCCGACATGCGTAAATCCACCCTCGTACTGGCCACGGCCGCGGTACTTCCCTTCTCCCTCGCCGCATGCACCGAGAAGACGACCGCGAGCGACGGCGACATCGTCGTCACGGCCACCGACGATTCGTGTGACGTCAGTGCCACCACTGGAACCACTGGCAGTTCGACGTTCCAGGTGACGAACAACGGCTCGAAGGTCACCGAGTTCTACGTCTTCGCCGAGGGCGATCGAGCGATGGGCGAAGTCGAGAACATCGGCCCAGGCCTTACCCGGCAGCTGATCGTCTCCCTCCCCGAGGCTGCGACCTATCAACTCGCGTGCAAGCCGGGCATGGTCGGAACCGGCATCCGTCAGGACTTCGTCGTCACGGGCGATTCGCAGGCGGCCACCGACGAGAGCGGCCAACTAGCCGAAGCTGCCGACGGCTACCGGAGGTACATCCGCAGCCAGATCGTCGCGCTGCAGGACACCGCAGCTCAGTTCGTCGCCGCCGTCCAGTCCGGCAACGTCGACCAGGCGAAGGCACTCTTCCCGATCGCACGTACCTACTACGAGCGCATCGAACCCGAAGCCGAGAGCTTCGGCGAACTCGATCCCAAGCTGGACCTGCGCGAAGCGGATCTGGAGCCCGGTCAGGTCTGGACGGGATTCCACCGCCTCGAGAAGGATTTGTGGGTGACCGGGCTTCAGCCGGATACCAACGCGGTCGCCGATCAACTGCTCGAAGACATTCAGTATCTTGCCGACCAGCTGAATGCCGAGGATTACACGATCGATCCAACCAAGATCGCCGGCGACGCCCAAGGACTGCTCGACGAGATCTCGACTTCCAAGATCACCGGCGAGGAAGACATCTTCTCGCACACCGACCTGTGGGATTTCCAGGCCAACGTCGACGGCTCGCAAGCGGCGATCGCGGCACTGAACCCGATTCTGCAGGAACGTGATCCCGAGCTCGCCCAGCGCATCGCTGACCGATTCGCCGACCTCGACGCTGCGCTGGCGCAGTTCCGGGTCGGCGACGGATTCGTGTACTACGACACCGTCACCGAGGCGCAGCGTCAGGAACTCTCGCGTAAAATCGATGCACTGTCCGCCGAGGTCAGCCAGGTCCAGGAAGTAGTCGCGGGACAGTAGATGACTGATTCACCAGAAGGCACACCCGCTGCGGAAAACGCAGCACCGCACGCAGTCTCACGACGCCGACTGTTCGGCGCCGTGGGGGTCGGCGCCGTCCTGGCCGGTGCCGGTGCCGTCATCGGGCGGGTGACCGCCGACGAGAGTTCCGGCGCCGATCACGCAGACGTGGTCGCCTTTCGCGGCGAGCATCAGGCAGGCATCACGACGCCGGCCCAGGATCGTATGCACTTCGTCGCTTTCGATGTGACGACGAAGTCGCGCGACGAACTGATCACGCTGCTGCAGACGTGGACGGCGATGGCCGAACGAATGACGGCGGGTCAGGAAGCAACCGAGGACGGAGCGACCGGCGACGGTCCGTATGCACCACCGAGCGACACGGGTGAGGCACTCGATCTCGCGCCGTCGCAACTCACCCTGACCATCGGATTCGGACCGTCACTTTTCGACGACCGGTTCGGTCTCGCAGACAAGAAACCTGCTGCCCTGCTCGATCTCCCCCACTTCCGTGCGGACAACCTCGATCCGAATCGCAGCGGGGGCGACATCGCCATCCAAGCGTGCGCCAACGATCCCCAGGTTGCCGTCCATGCGATCCGCAACCTCGCGCGAGTCGCGTTCGGGACCGCGTCGGTCAAATGGTCGCAACTCGGGTTCGGACGAACATCCTCGACCTCGACGACGCAGGCGACACCACGAAATCTGTTCGGGTTCAAGGACGGAACAGCCAACATCAAGGCGGAAGATCCAAACGCACTCGCCCAGCACGTCTGGGTTGATCCCACTGACGATCAGGCCTGGATGGCGGGCGGATCATTCCTCGTCGCCAGACGAATCCGCATGCTGATCGAGCAGTGGGATCGCGCAGTACTCAAGGAACAGGAAGCTGTCATCGGCCGCTCCAAACGCAGCGGAGCGCCGCTCGGCGGCAAGGACGAGTTCGACGAGCTCGATCTCGATTCCAAAATGGGACACGACTTCGTCATCCCGGAGGATTCACACGTGCGCCTGGCCTCTGCCGAGGAACTCGGTGGGATTCAGATCTTGCGCCGCGGATACAACTTCACGGACGGCTCCGATGGCTTCGGCCACCTGGACGCGGGACTGTTCTTCGTTGCGTACTGCCGGAATCCGGTCGAGCAGTTTGTTCCGATGCAGCAAAACCTTTCACGACACGATGCGCTGAACGAATACATCCAGCACGTCGGTTCTGCGGTCTTCGCTTGCCCCGGCGGTCTCGCCGACGGCAAGGACTGGGGTTCCCAACTGTTCACCTGACGCGAGTCTCTGTGTTCAGTACCTCCACGAACGCACCAAATTGACCGGTGCCCGATTCCGCTCGGTCAGTGGATCGATTGCTCTGGTCGTGGTCGGCGGCAGCAAGTCGGAGGTAGGTACCGGCGCGACAATTGCCGTTGTTTGCGCCTGCGGCGGTTCCGCCTGTGCAGGATCCGAAAACGGGCGCAGCACCGCCCACGCGAGGAAGCTGGTCAGCGCAACCATCGAGAACCCGACGCCCACAAGGATTTGCATCCTCCCAAGCCCACCAGCAGGTAGCGAATCCGATTCGGTGTCTTCTTCGGTTTCACCGACGCTGTGCACCACGGCCTGATCTGAAGACATTTCTACAGTATCCGTTGCGATTTCCGAGTCGGAGACTGCCGAAACCGCGACGTCCGAAACCGCGACTTCCGAGCTGGGGTGCTCCTGATGTAAGACCTCGGCTATCAATGCTGCGCCCTTGGCCGAGGCGAGCTCGGGCTCGGCCGGCCTGATCACCGGTACCGAAAACTCCCGCGCGAGTATCTTCTCCACCAGTGAAATTCGGGCGCCTCCTCCGACGAGAACCAAAGCGTCAGGGACACACCGAGCGCGTGCCGCAACTTCTCGAATCACCATCAGCGTGTCTTCGACTTCACGCTTGACAACCGAATCGAAACGGATGCACATGGATTCGGGAACGGGCATCACCTGCGCACGACGGGAGCCACTGGCGAGATACTCCTTGACTTCGCGGGCGTCGAACGCTGAATCAGCGTCGAGGGCTGCATCAACAGTGGTTGCGGGAAGTAACTCCGCGACAACCCCGTCGAGCCTGTCACCGGCGAGTGCCGTCGACCGCGTGGACGCGATGGTTGTCGCGGTCCCGATCTCGATCATCGAGACAGTCACTCCGGTTCGACCGATATCGAGAACTGTAAGTAACCGAAAACCTTCGGCCGCACCCGAAGTCCGTACCAACGCGACAACGGCAACCGCTTCCGGCACCGTGACAACGCCCTCGATACCTCGGGCACGCAGTTCTGATTCGAGCGCTACGTTCTGCCGCTCGTCGGGAACCGAAATGACCATCCGTGACGTGTCCCCGCGAACCGCAGCAACTAGGTGAATCGCGGCTGTCCGGACCGGAGAGGCGTCGTATGCATCTACAGTCCGAGTCAGGAATCGACCGCTCGTGGATCCGGTTTCCGGCTGGGGGTCGGCCCGAACAATACGAACCGAGGCAGCGCCCAACGACGCACCGAACACTGGATCCATCGCTGTACGCACCCCCATATCCAACTCTTGCACTGTTCATCCGCCGCAAAACATACTTGCGGTATGTTATCTGTAGCGGGAAGTTTACCGGATCCTCTGGAAACCGGAGAACTACGCGAAACTGGCAGGCCGAATCAATGTGTGGAGAGGTCCTTGAACAAATCGATGGCCAACATGACAACCGTGATGTCCGCACTACACGCACCCAACCCCACCCTGCTGGCGATCACCACCCGGCGCCTCCGCGACCGCCAGACACCGACCGGGATTCGCACGATCGACACGTGGATTCCGGGCCCTGGTGATGGGGCACTGTTCGCCTCGGTTCACCTGCCGTCGGATGCTGCCGTGCGTGGTGCCGTGGTCATATGTCCACCCCTCGCGAAGGAACACATCAGCGCTTATCGGGGACTGCGCCAACTCGCCCAAGAACTTGCCGAGCACGGATTCCTCGCTCTTCGTTTCGACTATGAGGGACAAGGAGATTCATCCGGTCGGCAGGATGACCCGCTAGCAGTTGCGCACTGGCAGGCCAGCGTGACAGCAGCCGTTTCGTACGTGCGGCGCACAGGTATCGAGTCCGTTGCCGTCGCAGGTTTGCGTGCAGGGGCCCTACTGGCCGCGTCCACCGTAGATACACTTGGCGACCTACGTGCGATGGTCTTGTGGGATCCGGTCATATCCGGTAGGGCCTATGTTCGAGAACTGACGTCGCTGTACCGCGTTTCGGTCGACGACGACCCCCACCACGACGATTGCACATCGATCGTCGGCGGCCTGCTGGCTTCCGCAGCGGTGAATGACCTTTCCGGACTTGACCTCAGCACGTTCGATCCGAGTTCGTCGACAAAAGTCCTCGCCGCGATTCGCCCTGAATTCGCTGATTCGCCCCGCGTGGTACGGATGCTCGAGCGATCCGGTGCTGAACGCATATTCGTCGAACGCCAGAATCAGTTCGTTTCCCCCAGCAGTTTCGTACTCTCGGTGCCTACGCACGACATACAGCGGATTTCGAGTTGGGTGTCGCGACAATTCGGCGAGGACAAGACTTCCGTCGATCCAGAGATCACGTCGGCGGCGCATGTCGCGACGGCTGACGACGGCGAAGAAGTCTGGGAAATATTGGAACGACGGTCCACCGGATCACTATTTGCAATCTCCACCGCATCCCGCACGACCGCGAGCCACGCTGCCACAGCGATCTTTCACAGCACCGCGAACGAGCACCGGATCGGGCCGGCGAGACTGTGGGTCGAGTCCGCTCGAACTCTCGCCTCGCACGGTATTCGCTCGATTCGCTTCGACAGGATGGGCACAGGAGACAGCGGCACGGTCTGCACCGACGAGAGCACGCCCATCGTGTCTCCGGAAGCGCGCCGCAATGTGTTGGATCTCGTCGACACTCTCGACGTGCCGCCGTCCCGCCGGATGCACGTCGGAATGTGTTCCGGCGCATGGATGGG
>NZ_LVCT01000302.1:0-8746 GCF_001647205.1 Rhodococcus sp. EPR-134 | reverse complement strand
TTCCGACGCTGAACCGCGCCAACGTCATCGGAGTCGGACTGATCTCCGATCCTCAACAACCGGCAGGCGTGATCGAAGGTTGTGAGGGACACGGAGTTGCCGGCGACGGACCCGAGATCCAGCCGTGGATTCCGGTCAAGTGGATCGGGCACCCGCAGGACATGATCTGTAATGCCAGCGACGACAGCTACATTCGCGACATCGCAGACTTGACGCGCTGGATGTCCTTCTCGCAGGCACGCGTGTGGGCAGGAAAGGTTTGGGAACTACTTCGTAGCAATGCTTTCCAGAATGCGCAGAAGACTCGTTTCAGTCCCAAACAGTGGCGTACCGATCTACGACGTATTCGCACCGCGTTCCTCGAAGTACTTGGTTACCTGCCGACGAAGTTGAACCTGAACCGATTTCAGCTCAAGAACCCTCGCGGCGGTAGACACATCAGCTACGCGATCGAACCTCTCGACGAGAGCGGACTGACCGGGTGTGAGCTTCTGGCGTCGTGGATGAAGGTCCACGCGAGCGGCGTCGGGCAGCGCATTCACGCGGCCTGACCTTTACCGTTAGTTTACCTAACGAACCCCGGCGAGCCATTCGACGCCTCTACGTTCCTTTCATGCAACTGAGCAGAATATTGTCGTGTGCCGCCGTGACCGTCGCACTCCCCCTCACCGCCCTGGCGGCCCCGGCCGGCGCATCGCCAACCGGCAGTCTCGACTGGTCCGGTTCGTTCGGTAGTTCAGCACCCCAGCCGGTTTCGACGTTCGACGTCCAAGCCCACCGCGGCGGGCTCGGCCTGTACACGGAAAGCAGCCTGGCCGCGTTCGCGAATGCCCTCGAAATGGGCGTCAGCACACTGGAACTCGATACCCAGATCACCGAGGACGGGATCGCTGTCGTCACGCACGATCGTAAGATCTCGAACAAGAAATGCCTCGACACCGAGCCCGCAACTGCGGGTGACCCGGAGTTCCCGTACGTCGGCAAATTCGTCAACACGCTGAGCCTGCAGCAGATCAAGACCATGGACTGCGGCACTCTCCCCCTTGCCGGATACCCTGAACAGCAGAATGTTCCGGGAGCGAAAATGCAGACGCTCGAAGAAGTGCTTGCCCTGGTGAAGTCGTACAACGCACCCGGAATCAAGCTCAACATCGAGACCAAGGTGGAAGCGGGAGCGCCTCACGAGACCGCCCCGCGTGAGCAGTTCGTCTCTGTAGTCCTCGATACGATCCGGGCAGCCGGATTGTTGGACAGCGTCACCATTCAGAGCTTCGACTGGGGCTCGCTCATGCTCACCCGTCAACTCGCGCCGAGTGTCCCCGTCGTTGCGCTCACGAACGGCGACTTTCTCCAGGTAGGCAAGGACGGAGCGTCACCGTGGCTCGGCGGTCTGGACATCGATGATTTCGGTGGCGACGGCATCGCTGCGGTGGCGACCTTTGGTGCCTCCGCCTACTCCCCCGTCCAAGGAACTCCGCAGGGCGGAAAGGTCGGGGATCCCGGTTTCACCCTCTATCCGACAGCCGACATGATCGCGAGCGCACATGCGCGTGGCATGAAGGTCATCCCGTGGACCGTCGATGATCCCGCCACCATGCACGCCCTGATCGACCTCGGTGTCGACGGGATCATCACCGACTACCCCGATCGTCTCCGAGCCGTTCTGGCCGAGCGAGGCATGCCACTACCTGCACCTGCGGTCAAGAAGTAGCCTCCACCGCGCACCGAAGCAGGTACCTGAACAGGTACTACGGCCGATGTCCCCGGGGTCCCGTCGGCCGCATCCTGGACAGGTACTTGCTCGGGTGATCGGAGGTGAATTCTGATGATGTCTTTGAAGGATCAGTTGGACAACTGCGAATACCTACTTGCCGACGCGGAAATGGCGGGTGACTGGAATGCTGTCCGGCGATTCAGGGAATACCGGCTCAGGCTCGTTCGACAACTGTGCAGGCAAAGGGCCGCCGGCCTCTGCACCTAGAGGCCCGACCTCAACCGTATCTGAGCTGGTCCCTCTGGGCGGTTACGATCCGCCGTCGCCCGAGTCACAGTCGGGTGCTCTCACCAATTGAGCTACAGAAGGTATGGCCCGCAGTGCTTTTCGACTGCGATCTTTCTCTGCCGAACCATACGGGCCCGCATCTCGTCCGCGCTACTGATTTTCGAGTAGACGATCTACACCGACCACCGCTGCGAGTTCGGTTCCGCGTCCCCGCGGGGACGTCCCCGTCGAGGCCACACCGAATCACCGCTGACCAGTAGTCGATGGGATGATGACCTGCGTGTCCATGTCCCCACCGCTGCCCGTCAAGAACGGGGTTGGCCCGACGCGCCTACGCATCCCGCTCTCTGGGCCGTGGGCGACGATCGCTGAGTACGTCGTAGCCAAGTTCGACCATCTGGACGCCGAGAACCTGTATCGGCGGTTCGACGACGGCGAGTTCGTGGATACCGACGGCCACTCGATCTGCCTGAACACAGAACTCAGCGCGCACCGGTTCGTCTGGTACTACCGTGAGTTGCCGGCGGAGGACCCGGTGCCGTTCCACGAGGAGATCCTGCACACCGACGACGATCTCGTCGTCATCGACAAGCCACATTTTCTCCCGACCACTCCGAGCGGGCGATACCTGCGTGAGTCGGCGCTCATCCGCCTGCGGGTTCGTCTCGACAACCCAGATCTGACCCCGATCCATCGACTCGACCGCGGCACCGCAGGAGTGGTGATGTTCTCGGCCCGCCCCGCGACGCGCGGCGCGTACCAGTCACTGTTCGAGAAGCGTCAGGTCACGAAGGTCTACGAGGCGGTGTCGGCGCGACCGACCCGGCGGGGCCGGGATGCACCAGCGCTCGACGTCCCTCTCGTTTACCGCAACCACATCGAAGCTCGACGCGGCGCGTTGCGAGTCGTCGTCGACGACAGCCGTGAACCCAACTCCGAGACCATGATCGAGGCGCGAGGGACGGGCGTGAGTGCCTCCGGACGTGCTGTGCTGCACACGGTTCTACGTCCGCAGTCCGGACGGATGCACCAGTTGCGAGTGCACCTGGCAGCTCTCGGCGCCGGGATCCTGGGCGACCGGCGATACCCCGACCTGCTGCCCGACGCGCCGGACGCGCCGGACGATCATTCCCTCCCACTCCAATTGCTCGCGAGGGAACTCGAATTCACCGACCCGTTGTCGGGGAAAGCGCGGCGGTTCGTCACCCGTCGGACGCTCAGCGAGATGCCCGTGGGGTGACGACCAGAAGCCGCGGATTTAGACGTTGAAGCGGAACTCCACCACATCGCCGTCGGCCATGACGTATTCCTTGCCCTCCATGCGGACCTTGCCGGCAGCCTTGGCTGCGGCCATGGAACCGGCCTCGACGAGGTCGTCGAAGGACACGATTTCAGCCTTGATGAAGCCACGCTCGAAGTCGGTGTGAATGACGCCGGCAGCCTGGGGCGCGGTGTCACCCTTGTGGATCGTCCAGGCGCGAGCTTCCTTCGGACCAGCCGTCAGGTAGGTCTGCAGCCCGAGAGTGTGGAAGCCGGTGCGCGCGAGGGCATGCAGGCCCGGCTCTGTCTGACCGATCGAGTCGAGCATTTCCTGGCGGTCTTCCTCGTCCAGCTCGAGGAGTTCCTGCTCGACCTTCGCGTCGAGGAACACGGCGTCGGCCGGGGCGACGGAAGCGCGCAGTTCCGCGACCTTCGCTTCGTCGGTGAGCACCGACTCGTCGGCGTTGAAGACGTACAGGAAGGGCTTGGTGGTGAGCAGGCTCAGCTCACGCAGCAACGAGAAATCGAGCTTGTCCTTGACGCTGAAGAGGGTCGTGCCCTCGTTGAGGAAGGCCTGAGCCTTGAGTGCCTCGTCGTGGGCCGGCTTGAGCTCCTTGTTCTTGCGAGCTTCCTTGTCCAGACGCGGGAGAGCCTTCTCCAAGGTCTGCATGTCGGCGATCACCAGCTCGGTCTCGATGACCTCGATGTCCGAGGCCGGGTCGACCTTGCCGTCGACGTGGATGACGTCGTCGTCGGCGAAGACGCGAACTACCTGGCAGATGGCGTCCGCTTCACGGATGTTGGCCAGGAACTTGTTACCCAGACCTGCGCCCTCGGACGCTCCCTTGACGATGCCGGCGATGTCGACGAACGACACGGTCGCGGGGAGGATGCGCTCGGAGCCGAAGATCTCGGCGAGCTTCTGCAGCCGCGGATCGGGCAGCTCGACCAGACCGACGTTGGGTTCGATGGTCGCGAACGGGTAGTTCGCTGCCAACACGTCGTTGTTGGTCAGTGCATTGAAAAGGGTGGACTTGCCGACGTTGGGCAGTCCGACGATTCCGAGGGTAAGGCTCACGGTCTGTGGATTCTACGGCCTCGCGGCGACGTGACGGGTACTCGCCCCACCGTCACGTCGCGGCAGGTGATCAGTTGTAGGTATACGAATCGACGGACGACACGATCGCAACCAGGAAGATCACGTAGAACGCGATGAACAGCACCCAGCAGATGACGGCTATCAGGAGCGAAATCTGCCCGAGCTTCTTCACCCGCTCGGACGCGTACTGCGCGCCCTGGTGATCGCCCATCGCCCACTTCGGGTAGATGTCGTGGAGATGGTTGAACGCGGCGAACGCGATAGGCCAGAAGAAGATGATCGACGCGACGGCCCATCCCGCGTTGGACTTCGGCGGACCGTACTGAGGCGCCGCGTACGTGGGAGCAGCGCTGTACTGCTGGGCTGCGCTGTACTGCTGACCGGTCGGATACTGCTGTCCGGCTGAGTACTGCGGGTCGGTTGGGTACTGCTGACCCGTCGGATATTCCTGGCCTGCTGAATATTGCTGACCGGCTGAATACTGCTGGCCTGCCGGATACTGCTGCTCCTTCGGATACTGCTGCTCCTTCGGATCCTGCGGGTCGGTCGGATATTGCGGTTCGGTCATCATTCCCCCAAAGAGTCGGATTCGGTTCTCTATCGCAGAACCTAGTGGAGACTTACCGCTGCCGTGTCACAGTGAGCGCCTACGCTCTCGAGGTGACTCGGATGCTGATCGTGCTCTTGATATGGATAGTGGGTCTCGGCACCGCCGCGCTCGCAATTGTCGCCTCGCCCGGATGGTGGGTGATCGCTGTCGTCACACTCGCGCTGGCGGCCATGGGCACCTACGACCTCACTCAGAAGTCCCACAGCATCCTCCGTAACTATCCGGTCCTGGGGCACGCGCGATTCCTCCTCGAGAAGATTCGACCGGAGATCCAGCAGTACTTCGTCGAATCATCCACCGATGGAATGCCATTCGATCGCGAAACGCGAGATCTGGTTTACGAGCGGGCAAAGGGAACACTGGCGGAAGAGCCCTTCGGGACCGAGCGCGACGTCAATGCGATCGGCTACGAGTTCATGACGCATTCGATTCGCGCACGGACCGCCCCCGACACCGTTCCGCGAGTTCGCCTCGGCGGACGCGATTGCACGAAGCCGTACGACATCGCTCTCCTGAACGTCTCCGCGATGAGCTTTGGGTCGTTGTCCGCCAACGCAATCGAGGCCCTCAACGCCGGCGCCGCCAAAGGCGGTTTCGCTCACGACACCGGTGAAGGCGCGATCAGTCCGTATCACCGCAAACACGGCGGCGACCTGATCTGGGAAATCGCTTCGGGATACTTCGGATGCCGGACCGAGGACGGCCGATTCGATCCTGACCGTTTTGCCGAGCGCGCAGGCTCCGACCAGGTGAAGGCCATTTCGATCAAGCTCTCGCAAGGTGCGAAACCCGGGTTGGGTGGCGTGCTTCCCGGAGTCAAGGTCTCCCCCGAAATCGCCGAAACCCGCGGGGTACCCGTCGGCCAGACTGTGATTTCGCCACCCGCGCACACCGCGTTCAGCACCCCGGTCGAACTGGTCGATTTCATCGCGACCCTGCGAAAACTGTCGGGAGGCAAGCCGGTCGGGATGAAACTGTGTGTCGGCTCGCGTCGTGAATTCCTCGGAATCTGCAAGGCGATGATCGAACGCGGCATCACGCCCGACTTCATCATCGTGGACGGTTCCGAAGGCGGCACCGGCGCAGGTCCGGTGGAGTTCGAGGACCACATGGGCATGCCGTTGACCGAGGGCCTGATGCTGGTGCACAACGCTCTGGTGGGAACTGGTTTGCGCCCTCTCGTGAAAGTCGGCGCTTCCGGAAAGGTGGCGAGCGGTTCCGACATCGTCAAACGCATCATCCAGGGCGCAGACTTCACGATGGCGGCCCGCGCAATGATGTTCGCAGTGGGCTGTATTCAGGCCCAGATGTGCCACACCAACCGCTGCCCGGTCGGCGTTGCCACTCAGGATCCGGCACGCACCCGCGCACTCGACATCCCCGACAAGAGCGAGCGCGTCTACCGATTCCAGAAGGCAACCGTCGCCAGCGCGCAACAGATGATCGCGTCGATGGGCATCGATTCCTTCGACCAACTGCAACCGGGAATGCTCAACCGCCGCGTCGACGGTCTCACCACTCGCACCTATGCCGACCTGTTCGACTGGCTGATGCCGGGCGAACTGCTCGACTCCCCGCCGCAGAGCTGGCTCACCGATTGGATCGACGCCGACGCTCACCGATTCTGACGTCGGTCGACTCCCGCGTTTCAGATCGCGCGGATTCACCCTTCTGGTCCTACAGTGACAGATGGCCCGCTGTGACGGCGGCCACACGTGCACTAGTGGACGGAGTTCGACGATGAGCTTGACGACTGCGCCGGAACCAAATGTCGAGTACCTGAAAACCGATCCTGACCTGCCACCTGTCGGCGTCATCGACAAAACACCCATCTCCACGACTGCGCGCGTCGTCTTCCTTGTTCTCGGACTGGTCGGCGCGGGCGCCTGGTACATGATTGCGATCGTCCGCGGTGAACACATCAGCGCTGTGTGGTTCGTGTTGGCCGCAATCTGTACCTATCTGATCGCCTACCGCTTCTATGCGCGGTTGATCGAACGCAAGATCGTCAAGCCTCGCGACGACGTCGCCACTCCCGCCGAGATCATGGAGAACGGCGCCGACTACATGCCGACCGACCGTCGGGTGCTGTTCGGTCACCACTTCGCGGCAATTGCCGGTGCCGGCCCCCTGGTCGGACCCGTGTTGGCCGCGCAGATGGGATATCTTCCGGGAACGATCTGGATCATCGTCGGCGTCGTGTTCGCCGGGGCGGTGCAGGACTTCATGGTCCTGTGGATCTCGTCGAAGCGCCGCGGGCGCAGCCTCGGTCAGATGGCCCGCGAAGAACTCGGCCTTGTCGGCGGCGTCGCCGCACTGATCGGCGTGTTCGTCATCATGATCATCCTCATCGCGGTGCTCGGACTTGTGGTCGTCAATGCGCTCGCCGAGTCCCCGTGGGGAGTGTTCTCGATCGCGATGACCATCCCCATCGCGCTGTTCATGGGCGTGTACCTGCGGTATCTGCGGCCGGGCAAGGTTTCCGAGGTCTCCCTGATCGGCGTCGTCCTGCTTCTCCTTGCCATCGTCTCCGGCGGATGGGTTGCCGATACCGGTTGGGGCGCAGACTGGTTCACACTCTCGAAGGTCACCATCGCGTGGCTGATGATCGCGTACGGATTCGCCGCATCGGTGCTGCCAGTCTGGCTGCTCCTGGCACCGCGCGACTACCTGTCGACGTTCATGAAGGTCGGCACCATCGCGCTGCTGGCCATCGGAATTCTGGTCGCACGACCCGCTCTGAACATGCCGGCAGTGACGCCATTCGCCTCCAACGGCGAAGGCCCGGCCTTTGCCGGTTCACTGTTCCCGTTCCTGTTCATCACCATTGCCTGTGGCGCACTCTCGGGCTTCCACGCACTGATCGCGTCCGGTACGACGCCAAAGCTGCTCGAGAAGGAAAGCCAGACCAAGATGATCGGGTACGGCGGCATGCTGACCGAATCGTTTGTCGCGATCATGGCTCTGGTCACCGCCTGCATCCTCGATCAGCACCTGTACTTCGCACTCAACGCTCCCGCGGCACTGACCGGTGGAACACCGGAAACCGCAGCCGAATACGTCAACAATCTGCCCCTCGGCACTGCCCCCATCACACCGGACGTGCTGACTCAGGCAGCCGAGGCCGTCGGCGAAGAATCGATCATCTCGCGAACCGGCGGCGCCCCGACGCTCGCGTTCGGAATGTCCGAAGTGCTCAGCGACGTCTTCGGCGGCGACTCGCTGAAATCGTTCTGGTACCACTTCGCGATCATGTTCGAGGCGCTCTTCATCCTCACCACGATCGATGCCGGCACCCGCGTCGCTCGATTCATGCTCTCCGACTCGCTCGGCAACTTCGGCGGTCCGGCAAAGAAGTTCAAGGACCCGTCGTGGCGCATCGGCGCGTGGCTGTGCTCGCTGATCGTCGTCGCTGCCTGGGGCGCGATTCTGCTCATGGGTGTCACCGATCCGCTGGGCGGAATCAACACACTCTTCCCGCTCTTCGGCATCGCCAACCAGCTACTCGCCGCGATCGCGCTGACGGTGGTCATGACGATCGTCATGAAGAAGGGCCTGTTCAAATGGGCCTGGATTCCCGGCGTGCCGCTGGTGTGGGACCTGGTCGTAACCATGACCGCGTCGTACCAGAAGATCTTCTCCGACAACCCCGCGATCGGGTACTGGGCTCAGCACAACGTGTTCAAGGACGCGAAGGCTGCCGGCGAGACGGCGCACGGTTCCGCGAAGACTCCGGAGGCCATCGATGCCGTCATTCGCAACACCTTCATCCAGG
>NZ_LVCT01000301.1:0-15531 GCF_001647205.1 Rhodococcus sp. EPR-134 | reverse complement strand
CGACCATGACGGCAAAACTCACCACAGCGTTCCGCGGAACGCTGTGGTGGGTTCGCTCGGTGATGGGTGATCTCGACTATCAGCGCTACGTCGAGCACACCCGACGCCACCACGCCGACTCACCGGTAATCAGCGAACGAGAGTTCTGGCGCCGCCGTCACGCAGCAGCCGACGCCAACCCAGGCGCCCGCTGCTGCTGAATCCGGTCAGGGGCAGGTGGCCTTCGCGAGTTCGTAAATGTGGCCGGCCTGCTCGTCGGTGGGCTTGTTGCCGTTGTTCTCGGCCAGGTCGGTGATCTTGGTCTTGACCTCCGCCTCGTCCGTGCCGTTGGCGACCTCGGTACACGTGGTCGTCAAGATCTCCTCGATGTCTGCGTCGTCGCGGTTCTCCGCCAACGGTGCGTAAGCCCCACGGAACGTGGCGACGAACAGCGCCGTCTTGCCCTGATCGATGGCGTTGCCCGCTGACTGTTTCGCCGTCTCGAGCGCCTGTTGCCCGCTCGTGACTGCCTCGCTGATCTTGTTCTGCGCGTTGTCCTGATCCTCGGTGCTACACGCGGTGAGCCCGAGAACGACGATTGCTGCTGCCCCGACTGCTGCTGCGATTCTCATGACGGAAATGTTAGTCCGATCAGCATGCTTCAAAACACAGTATTGCAGCGCAACACACGAGTTATCGCATGCAGTCGTTACGATCAGCTCAGCTAGATCACCGGATTCGCACATCGGCGAGGAGATCCCTGCGCCGACGGAAAGGACGATCAGTGAGCGAGCAAGACAAGGGGACGTCCGCAGGGGTGCGCAAGCGCGACCGCGGCGAGATCATCGGGCAAGGGGGTATGTGGCTCGCAAAATGGTCGTTGGTGTTGGCGTCGATTTCGCTGGGCGCCTGGATTTTCGGCTGGCTGATCGAAAAGCTCTGGGTCATCATCCTGCCGGTGGCTCTGGCTATCGTTGTTGCGACAGTCATGTGGCCGCCGACCCGCGGCATGATCAAGCGCGGGATGCCACCGGCCGCGGCAGCCGGCATCACCCTGGTGCTCTCGATCGGAATCCTGGCCGGTGTGATCGCCGGCATCGTTCCGTCAGTGGTCAGCCAGGCCCCCGAGCTCGCGAACAAGACCCCCGAGGGCATCAACCAGGTTCAGGACTGGCTCCAGGGTCCGCCGCTGAACCTGAAGGACGACCAGATCGACAACGCCGTCCATGCCGTCATCACCAAGGTGCAGGAAAGTGGAACCGCCATCGCTTCAGGCGTTTTCAGCGGCGTGAGCACAGCGAGCTCGTTGTTGGTCACGCTCGGTTTGGTCCTGATTCTCGCTTTCTTCTTCATCAAGGACGGACCGAGGTTCATCCCCTGGCTCCACGCTGTCGGCGGCGGCCGTGCCGGTCGGCATCTCGAAGAGGTCCTCACCCGCATGTGGGACACGCTCGGCGGATTCATCAGGACACAAGCACTGGTGAGTCTGATCGACGCGGTCTTCATCGGCGCCGGACTGCTGATACTCGGGGTCCCGCTGGCACCGGTGCTGGCAATTCTCACGTTCATCGGTGGCTTCATCCCGATCGTCGGTGCCTTTGTCGCCGGCGCCCTGGCCGTGTTGGTTGCGCTGGTGGCCAACGGTCTCACCACCGCCATCATCGTGTTGATCATCATCCTGGCCGTTCAGCAGATCGAAGGAAACGTCCTTCAGCCTGTGCTGCAGAGCAAGTCGATGAAACTCCACGCCGTCATCGTGCTGCTTGCCGTGGCCGCCGGTAGCTCGCTGTACGGCATCGTCGGCGCGTTCCTCGCAGTGCCCGTCGCCGCTGTGGCAGCAGTTGTCATCCGGTACATCGGCGAGCAGATCGACGAACGCGCAAGCGACAACGAGCCGATGCCCGCCGGCGATGCGTCGGACATCCTCGAGGATCAAGACGACGACGCCGAGTCAGAGGTAGAGAACAAAAAGGCCTGATCAGCCCGCGATCACCTTCACCGAGGAGCCTGCACGTCCGCGAATGACGTGCAGGCGACTCGGGATTCGCTGCCTCATCTCGTCCACGTGACTGACGATGCCCACCACTCGTCCACCGTCGCGAAGCTCGTCCAACACAGCCATCACCGAGTCGAGGGTGTCGGCGTCGAGAGTGCCGAATCCTTCGTCGATGAACATCGTGTCGAGAACGATTCCGCCGGACTCCGCCGCAACCACATCGGCAAGTCCGAGGGCCAAAGACAATGACGCCAAGAATGATTCACCGCCCGAGAGCGTCTTCGCCGAGCGAACGACACCCGTGAAGTCGTCCCGGATGTCGAGCCCCAGACCGCCGCGGCGACCCCGAGAACCTGCCTCGTCACTGTGCACGAACTCGTATCTGCCCCCGGACATCCGCTGCAGCCGAACCGATGCCGACACGGCGATCTCTTCCAACCGCGACGCGAGCACATACGCTCGCAGCGACATCTTGCGACTGTTCTGACCTTTGCCGGCGATCACGTCGGCAAGCGCCGCGAGTTCGTCGTGCAGTTCACGCTCAGGTGCAACCGCTTCGTATGCCTTCTCGAGTTGTCCGCTGAACCGTTCGAGATCCGACACACGGTTCTCGGCCAGGGAAGCAGCTGCAACAGCCGAGTTCACCACCTCGGCGCACTGAAGAGCACGCTCGCGAGGACCGTCGACGTCGACTGTCTCGACTTCGCTCACCGCAACGACCTCGGGGTCGTCGAGGACCGTCCGAGCGGCCACCTCGAGGTCGCGTGCTTTGGCGAGTTCCGTTTCGATCGCTGCGATTCGGGCCGGCGATCTCACCCCTTCGATCGCAGCCTCGACCGAATCGAATCCAGCCGCGGCCGCCGCAGCGGCCAGTTTGGTCGACAGTTCCGCCGATCGCGCCTGCGCACGAACGGCGTCGTCACGCATCTCAGACGCCGCCGAGGCAGCGGAGGCAAGCCTTTCGAACCGCGAGCGCTGAGCAGCGATGGTCGAATCTTCTCCCACCGCAGCGACGATCGCCGCTCGAATCTGCTCGACCGTGGCCGACAGAGTCGTCGTACGCTCGGTCAGTGCCGCCAATTCGGCCGTCAGAGAAGCGGATTCCTGTTGCAGCTCGCCGTCACGCTCGTTGAGATGCCCGAGCTTGTCGGCCAACCCTCCAACCTGACCGGCAGAGTGGGTCGCCTCGTCAACGGCGTTCCGAGCCGCGGCGCGGAGCCTGTCGAGTTCTGCGACGTCGCCGTCCCCGCCGCGGGCGATCACCCGGTCGATGTCACGGTCGACGGCTACCTGGTGGTCGACTACCTTGCTCAGGGCTTTCTCGGCCGCACGCTCGGCTGCGGACGCGGCTTCCAGATCGGGCTCGGTGACCGTGACGACATCAGACTGCGCCGGCGCAGGGTGTTCACGCGAACCACACACCTGGCATGGGTCACCGGGCGCGAGTGAACTCGCCAACTCCGCCGCCATGCCCTCGATACGCTTCTGCACGAGGTCGAGCCAGCGCCCGCGAGCACTCTGATGGGCGTCGCGCGCATCCAACACCTGCACACGAATCTTCTCGGCTTGCGTACGCAGAGAGACGAATTCATGACCCGCTGCCGCAGCATCCGATGCTTTGGCCAGTGCAGCTTCGAGGCCGGGCAGAGCCGCGTGCGCGCGTTGCGCATCCTCCAGTCGTTGGCCGGCCGAGCGCACCATCTCTGGCAGTTGAGTGCGTTCAACCGCGATGGCATCGATGCGCTCGGACAGAGCGTCTCGCCGAACTCCGAGTTTCTCGATCTCGGCTTCTGCCGCATCGGCTCTGCGAGCGTCCTCCGCCATTGCGTCCAGGCGAACGATCTCGTCACGCCAGGTCCGGATCCGAGCTACGACGCGTTGACGCTCGTCGTCGGTGGGTGGCCACACCTCCGGCACGAAAATCTCCGGACCGCCCGTTGCGGAGTAGGTCGACATCGCTGCGGTCATCGATTCGAGTGCGGCAGCGAGGTGCAAGCCGGCAGCGTCCACATCGCCGGCGACAGCGGCCACCGGCAGTGCGCGCTTGGCGGTCTCGAGTTCAGCGCCGATCACAGCTCTTTGGGCGGCGCCCGTATTGAATGCTGCGAGTTCAGCGGTCGCACGATTACGGCGAGCGACCAGATCTGCGGTTCGCTGCGCCGCCGACAGAACCCGATTAGCCTCGGCTGCTGCATCTTTCGCGGTCACCAGCTCCGCAAGACTTGTATCGCGGGTGTCCTGAGCCTCGGCGAGGAGTTTGCGCGACCATTCCAGTGGGTGTGCCTCGGCGCCTACCTCGAGTCCCGCAGCTGTCTCGACCTTCGCGAGCAGCAGCCGCACGGATTGCTCCCTGGCCGCGAGCGCGGTCGCACTTGCCTTTCGCTTGGCGTCGAACCATGCCTCGACGGAGACAAAACGCTTGGTGTCGAACAGACGCTCGAGCAGTTTGCCTCGCTCGTCACTCTCGGCACGCAGGAATTTGGCGAACTCACCCTGCGGCAAGAGCACCACCTGGAAGAACTGATCAGCGCTCATGCCCATGAGGCGGTTGATCTCGTCACCGATGTCAGGGATGCGCGAAAGATTCTCGCCGCGGCCGTCCAACCACGTCAGTGTGGCCTTTGCATTCTCTGTGATCGAACCGGTGCCACGCTTCTTCGGGCGCGAATACTCTGGACTACGAACAAGTTTGATTCTGCGACCACTGATGGTCGCTTCGAGTTCCACGCGCGGCACCGAACCGGCGGGCGCGTGATCGGACAGTAGCCGTTTGCCCTCGTTGCGCGCACCCGGCACCCGCCCGTACAGGGCAAACGCAACCGCGTCGAGGATCGTGGTCTTGCCTGCCCCGGTGTCACCGTGCAGAAGGAACAGCCCGTCTGCACCCAAACGGTCGAAGTCGACCTCGACCGTGTCGGCGAAGGGCCCGAAAGAGCTGACTTCGAGTTTGTGCAGCCTCACGCGGTTTCACTCAGTTCTACCGTGGACTCCTCGGCGCGCGCGGCAGCGCTGAGCGCTTCGGCCATCAACGTGACCTCACGCTCGGACGGGTCACTACGCACTGCCGAGACAAAGCCGCGGGCGATCTCCATGTCGGTTCGACCCCGTACCGCATCGCGGTACTTGAGATCCGATTGCCCTTCCGGCCTTTGCCATTCGAGATGAACGGCAAACGGGAAACGTGCCTGAAGTTGCCTCATGGCATCGACGGGACGGACCGGGTCGGTGAGCAATGCGGAGAGGTAGCACTGCTCGGAATCGGTGTACTTCGACTCACCGAGTAGTTCCTCGAGAGTTCCCGTCACCTGGCTCATCCCCCGAATGACCGGGAGATCCAGGCGCTGCACCGACGACAGGCCGGCTGCGTCGAGTTCGATCAGCAGCGCCGCCTTACGGTGGCTGCGTTCACCGAACGAATACGGCAACGGTGAACCCGAGTACCGCACACTCTCCGAGAGCATCTGCGGAGAATGTAGGTGTCCGAGGGCGACGTAGTCGACGCCGTCGAACTCTCCCACTGCGACGGTCTCCACTCCGCCGACCGAGATGGAGCGTTCCGATTCAGAGGCCTCACCGCCCACGACGAAGGCATGGGCGAGCAATACCGATCGAGTCGCGGGGTCGGCAGCCGTTCGTTCGGCGAGATCTCGCCGAACACGCGACATGGCCGCTCCGAGGATGTCGGAATGAGTACGAGCCCGGGGCACGTCCAACTCGACGCGCGTGATCTCCGGCTCGAGATACGGAATCCCGTAAAAGGCGACGGGCCCGAACTGATCGCTCAGCATCACCGGAGTACCGATCTGGCCGACTCGGGTGATCAAGTGCAAGCCGCCGGCAGCGGCAAAGGATGCCCCGGCTCCGAGCCGCACCGCGGAATCGTGATTGCCGGACGTCGCGACGATGACCGCCCCCGCCGCCCGGATTGCCTCGAAGCCTCGATTGCACACGGTGACCGCGTCGGAACTGGGAATCGAGCGGTCGTAGATGTCACCGGGCACGACCACGACGTCGACGCCGTGTTCGCGGACGGAATCTGCGATGGAACCGAGCACACTCGCCTGATCGGCCAACAGATCGACGCCGTGAAAGGTGCGACCTATATGCCAATCGGAGGTGTGCAGAATCTTCATGAATCCGACGGTAGAGCAGCCCACCGACACCGCCGATCTCCCACGCTGACGGCTTCGTCGGTGTGCCCCAACCCACGAGCGTCCGGTGACCCTGCACACAATCCGTCCGGTTCGTTTGGCGAAGAACCCGAAACCATCGCGCCATCGCGTCGATAAATGCGCCAGCCACGACCCGCACAAACACGGCCGACAACGCAAGAACCGCTAATGTCGTTATGTGTCTGCAACCCAACGTGCTCGCTCCGGGGTACCGCTGGACAAGCGATCGCTCATCGTGACCGTCCCCGGCCTGCCCTGGTGGGGAGTGATCCTGCTTGCTGCCGGTGTGACCGCCGTCGGCGTACTGATCGATGCCACCGGAGGCGGCGGAGAGCTCACCGCGGTGTTCTCGACGTTCTACTTCCTGGGCTGTCTCTTCGCTGTGGTTGCCGCTTCGAACAAAGCACTCTTCACCGCGATGGCCCAACCGCCGTTGCTGCTCTTCGCTGCGGTGCCGATCGGGCACACGCTCATCGGCAAGGACAACAGCACCGCGCTGCGCGATATCGCGATCAACATCGCGTACCCGTTGGTCAACCGCTTTCCGATCATGTTGGCCGCAACCGTGGTCGTGCTGATCATCGGTGGCTTCCGATACTTCCTGCTCAATCAGCGCCCCACCGGGCCCGCGCGCTCGACCCGCTCCCGCCGCTCGGCGGCCACCACTCGTGACTCCGCTGCGGCTGCCACGCGAGAACAACCCGCACCCGAGACCGGGCGTCGACGCAGAGTCTCGGACGCGCCCGTCCCCGGGCCGCCGCGTCGCCGCGCCCCCGAGGTGGACGAGCAGCCCGCCTACCGAAGCACCCCCAGGCGCGAGCCGATCCAGGACGAGCGTCCGCTGCCGCCTCGGAGAAGCCCTCAGCCACCCAGGGTCGATCGCACGCACCAACCGCCTACGCGTCGCCCCCAGCCCGACAGTCGGCCCGTGGCAGACGACGACTACCCGTCGTACGGTCGCCGCCGGGCGCCCGAGCCCACTTCGTCGCCCAGACGTGAGGAGCGGATGGAGCCCTTCTTCGCTTCGGGTGACGACGTATCGCCGCCGCTGCCCCCTCGCCGCCGCCCACCCGGAGTCGATCTTCCCGCGTATCCGCCGCCGCGAGTTCGGTACCGCGATCGCGAAGAGCCCTGAACAGACGCGCTCGGTAGCACAAAAATGCGGGGCACCTTCCAGATGGAAGGTGCCCCGCATTTTCTTGTTTCAGGACGTGCGCGCTGCTCGCAATTCACGGGGAAGGGCGAACACCAGAGTCTCGTTGGCAGTGGTGACGGGTTGAACGTCGTTGTATCCGTGCTCGGCAAGAAGTTCGATCACGCCGCGCACGAGCACCTCGGGTACCGATGCGCCTGACGTGATGCCGACTGTCTGGACACCCTCGAGCCACGCGAGATCGACCTCACGGGCGTAGTCGACCAGGTACGACGCGGCAGCGCCCGCCCCGAGCGCGACCTCGACCAGGCGAACCGAGTTGGACGAGTTCCGCGAACCCACCACGATCACGAGATCACACTCGGGAGCCATCGCCTTGACCGCGACCTGACGGTTCTGCGTGGCGTAGCAGATGTCGTCGGACGGCGGGTCCTGCAGATTGGGGAAGCGCTCACGCAGGCGCGCGACGGTCTGCATCGTCTCGTCGACGCTCAGTGTGGTCTGGGAAAGCCAGATGACCTTCGACTCGTCACGAACCGTGACCGCGTCGACCGAATCCGGGCCGTCGACGATGGTGACGTGATCGGGAGCCTCACCTGCGGTGCCCTCGACCTCCTCGTGGCCTTCGTGGCCGATGAGCAGAATGTCGTAATCGTCGCGGGCGAATCGCTTCGCTTCCTGGTGCACCTTCGTGACCAGGGGGCACGTCGCGTCGATCGTGCGCAGGTTCCGCTCGGCAGCCGAGTCGTGGACGGCCGGCGACACACCGTGCGCCGAGAACACGAGCAACGATCCCTCGGGAACCTCGTCGGTTTCGTCGACGAAGATCACGCCTTGATCTTCGAGCGTCTCGACGACGTGGCGATTGTGGACGATCTCCTTACGCACGTAGATGGGTGCGCCGTGCTTCTCGAGGGCCTTCTCGACGGTCTCGACCGCGCGGTCGACGCCGGCGCAGTAGCCGCGAGGCTCGGCGAGGAGCACGCGCTTGGCGCTGCCCTTGCGGGTGGACGGCGAATCAGCCGAGTGCGCGATACCGAGATTGAGAGGAACAGCCGAAGACATGTGACCAGCCTACTGGCACCTCGAACGTGAGACACTCCGGCAAACGTGAACACCTCGGTTTCGGGCTCCGATCGAAGGTTCCGAAGTAAACGAGTACGGCCGTCACAGGCAAGTCGGCTACCGATTGTCGGAGCTTTGCGGCAAGCTGTGGGAATGATCCGACCACCGTTCGTGGCGCGCGTTGCCGCGGGACTCGCCGTCACCGCGATGGAAGAGGCAAAGAAGTTGCCCACCACCGCCGTCGCCCTGCCGATGACCGCCGTGAGCCAGATGCTGCAGACAAGCATGCGCGTGCAGCAGTCGATCACCTCGTTGGCCATCAAGGGCGATCAGGCATTTGCACTGATCAACTGGTCTTCCGAGGACGAACAGCCCGAGTGGGCGGTCTTCGACGAAGACGTCGATGCGCCTGCTGACCCGACGCCTTCCACCGGATCGACCACCGCTGACACCCCGACCAACGCCGGTCGCTTCGCGCTCTACTCGCTCGAGCCGACTGCCCCCATCGAGGAACCCGCACCCGTCGCCGAGTCCGAATCCACGGCAGCTACGACGGACGGACCTGCCGAAGAGCCCGAGATCGTCACCGAACTCGACTACCCCAACCTCACACTCGCACAGCTCCGTGCGCGCATCCGGACGCTCAGCATCGACGAGCTGACCGCAGTCCTGGACTACGAGAATGCGACGCTCGCTCGCGCACCGTTCCAGACCATGCTCACCAACCGCATCACCACAGCCAAGGCAAAGTGACTTCCGCAACGCCCCCCGCTTCATCGCAGCGATCGTCCGGCGCCAGTAGCGCTGAGCAGCCGTGGCCGGTCCGCACGGTTTCCGCCAAGGTCGCCGGCTGGATCGATCGGCTCGGCAGTATCTGGGTCGAAGGTCAGATCACCCAGATCAATGCACGACCCGGCACCCGAACGGCCTTTCTCGTCCTGCGTGATCCGTCGGCAGACATGTCGCTGTCGATCACGTGCTCACCGCAGTTGTTGCACAACTCCCCGGTGCCGTTGACCGAGGGCTCGCGAGTCGTGATGTTCGGCAAGCTCTCGTTCTACACCGGACGCGGAACGGTGTCGTTGCGTGTCACCGAGATTCGCGCCGTGGGTATCGGTGAGCTGCTTGCCCGCATCGAGAGACTGCGCGCCTTGCTCGCCGCCGAGGGCTTGTTCGATCCGCGGCTCAAACGGCCGCTTCCGTTTCTGCCCGGCACGATCGGCCTGATCACGGGCCGAGCCAGTGCGGCCGAGAAGGATGTCGTCTCAGTCGCCCATCGTCGTTGGCCAGCAGTTGCCATCGCAGTGCGTAACACCGCGGTTCAGGGTCCGACTGCTGTTCCCCAGATCATCGAAGCGCTGAAGGAACTCGACGCCAACCCGGTAGTCGACGTCATCATCCTCGCTCGCGGCGGCGGAAGCGTCGAGGATCTCCTGCCGTTCTCCGACGAAGCGCTGTGCCGCGCCATCGTGGCCTGCACGACGCCCATCGTCAGTGCCATCGGACACGAGCCGGACAGCCCGCTCAGTGACCACGTCGCCGACCTGCGCGCAGCCACACCCACGGACGCGGCCAAGCGCGTCGTACCCGACGCGGTTGCGGAAGCTGCCCTGGTTGCGGATCTGCGTGACCGCAGCGCTGCGGCACTGCGCAGCTGGGTCAAGCGTGAGTCTCATCTGATCGAACAGTTGCGCACTCGACCGGTCATGGCATCGCCGCTGCTCGCGGTGGACCGTCGCGCCGAGGAGGTCGAAAGGCTCCAAGCCGCCGGGCGACGCGATGTGACTCGGTTGATCGATTCCGAGTCCCGAACGATCGAGCATCTGCGCGCCCGGCTCACCACGCTGGGCCCCGCCGCGACGCTGGCCCGCGGGTACGCAGTCGTGCAACGTGTTGTCGCCGACGGCGATCCGGAGGTTCTGCGCTCGGTCGAGGACGCGCCACCCGGTACCCAGATTCGAGTTCGACTTGCAGACGGCGCCGTTCGCGCCGCAGTGATGGGAAGAGAAAAATGAGCAACGCCACCGACACCGACATCAACGAACTCGGCTACGAAGCAGCCCGGGACGAACTGGTGAGCGTCGGGAAGATTCTCGAACAGGGCGGTCTGGACCTCGACGCGTCACTCTCACTGTGGGAGCGAGGCGAAGCGTTGGCCAAGCGCTGTGAAGAGCACTTGGCCGGCGCGAGGGCCCGCGTCGAAAAGGCTCTGGCCGAAGCGGACGAGTAGCGTCCGCTCCGACCGCAAATCCTATGGCGTGATCGGCTGCGCTGCGCCGACCTTCTCGGCAAGTATCCGGAACTCTTCCGGCGTCGCCGCGCCCGTGAGCAACAGGCGAACATCCCCGACGTCCGTGACCCAGATCGACTCGACACCTTCGCCGCCGAAGACGTTCCACGTATCGGCACCGACGGTCTCGACTCCGGTCGCGAATCGCTGTCCACCGGCAACATGTGACACCAACGGGAATTCCTCGGCGTTGCTCTGTGTCAGCTGGATGTAGCGACCACTGGTCGTGATGAATCCCACAGTGCTCGAATCTCCGCCGCCGTCGCCGGAGATGATCTTGCGACTGCCGGAGTTCGGAGTCCACCCGTCCGGAACACCGGGATTACGGATGGGAAATCCGAGTTCCTTCGCGTCGTAGTTCAGAGCTGCGTCCACGTCGACGCTCGGGATAGGCCCCTGTGTCGGGCCGCCAGGACTGAACGTGCACTGGCTGGCGATGCCCGCAATGATGATGCAGAACAGCACCAACGGTACGAGAGACCAGACCATGTCTTTGTTGTCTTCGAGAATGCGGGGTTTCTTCGATGCCACACCCCCAGTATCCAGGTACTCCGCAGTAGATACGATTCCCGGTCCCCCTCGAGCGAGACAAAACGTCTCTGCGGCGACCCGACAGCGCACGTAGCCGCTCCCATCTGGGACAATGACGCCTGAAGAAACCACTGCGTCGACACACCCCGTCGACCGCGACCGCGCCAGGAGGCACCGCACATGACGGCCAGCAGCACTCATCGTGAGACCCCGGACCGTAACCTCGCACTCGAATTGGTCCGAGTCACCGAAGCCGGTGCTATGGCTGCCGGCCGCTGGGTAGGCCGCGGCGACAAGGAAGGCGGCGACGGAGCAGCCGTCGACGCCATGCGTCAGCTCGTCTCGTCAGTCTCGATGCGCGGCATCGTCGTCATCGGTGAAGGCGAGAAGGACGAAGCGCCGATGCTGTTCAACGGCGAAGAGGTCGGAAACGGCGACGGCCCCGACTGTGACTTCGCCGTCGACCCGGTCGACGGCACCACCTTGATGTCCAAGGGCATGCCCAACGCGATCTCTGTTCTGGCTGTTGCCGAGCGCGGCGCGATGTTCGATCCGTCGGCCGTGTTCTACATGGAGAAGATCGCTGTCGGGCCGGATGCCGCAGATGTCATCGACATCAGCGCACCGATCGCCGAGAACATCAAGCGCGTGGCCAAGGTCAAGAAGGCGTCGGTCTCCGACATCACGATCTGCATCCTGGACCGCCCGCGTCACAACCAGCTGATCCAGGACGTTCGCGACACCGGCGCTCGTATCCGTCTGATCTCCGATGGTGACGTTGCCGGCGCGATCGCCGCAGCGCGTCCGGAGTCCGGCACCGACATGCTCGTGGGCATCGGCGGAACGCCAGAGGGCATCATCGCCGCAGCAGCCATGCGCTGCATGGGTGGATCGTTGCAGGGCAAGCTGGCCCCCACCGACGACGAATAGCGTCAGAAGGCCATCGACGCCGGTCACGATCTCGATCGGATCCTGTCCACCGAAGATCTCGTCTCGGGCGAGAACGTGTTCTTCTGCGCCACCGGCGTCACCGACGGTGACCTCCTGCGCGGCGTCCGCTACTACGGCGGTGGCGCCAGCACGCAGTCCATCGTGATGCGTAGCAAGTCCGGCACCGTTCGCATGATCGACGCGTACCACCGTCTCGAGAAGCTGCGCGAGTACAGCTCCGTCGACTTCGACGGCGAAGAGGGCGCGGTTCCCCCGACGTTCTGATGGGCTCCGCCCCGTGAGTGGTTAGGGAGTCCCTGCACTCCTCAACCGCTCACGGGGGACGTAGTCCCCTACCCGCTCTCGAAAAGTGGCAATGTGGAGCCATGACGGAGAGCAACGATCAACAGTTCCGAATCGAACACGACACCATGGGCGAAGTTCGGGTGCCCATCGACGCACTGTGGCGAGCACAGACCCAGCGTGCAGTCGAGAACTTCCCGATCAGCGGGCGCCCGCTCGAGCGCACCCAGATCCGCGCAATGGGCCTGCTGAAAGCAGCGTGTGCGCAGGTCAACAAGGACCTCGGACTCCTCGACGCGGACAAGGCCGACGCAATCATCGCCGCCGCGAACGAGATCGCCGAAGGCAAGCACGACGAGCAGTTCCCCATCGACGTCTTCCAGACCGGCTCGGGAACCAGTTCGAACATGAACGCCAACGAGGTCATCGCATCCATCGCGAAGGCCGCCGGTGTGGACGTACATCCCAATGATCACGTCAACATGTCGCAGTCCTCCAACGACACCTTCCCCACCGCCACGCATGTCGCAGCTACCGAAGCAGCGGTCACCGATCTTGTTCCGGCACTGGAACATCTGCATGCTGCGCTTGCCACGAAGGCGACCGAGTGGAAGACCGTCGTCAAATCCGGGCGCACCCATCTGATGGACGCTGTGCCGGTCACGCTCGGTCAGGAGTTCGGCGGCTACGCACGTCAGATCGAGGCCGGCATCGAGCGCGTCAACGCAACACTCCCCCGCCTCGGCGAGCTGCCGATCGGCGGAACAGCAGTCGGCACCGGTCTCAATGCTCCGGATGGATTCGGCCCCAAAGTTGTTGCCGAACTGGTCAAGTCGACCGGCGTCGACGCGCTGACTCCGGCGAAGAACAGCTTCGAAGCGCAGGCCGCGCGTGACGGACTGGTCGAGGCATCGGGCGCGCTGCGGACCATCGCCGTCTCACTGACGAAGATTGCCAACGACATTCGGTGGATGGGATCGGGTCCGCTGACCGGGCTCGGCGAGATCGCACTCCCCGATCTGCAGCCGGGAAGCTCGATCATGCCCGGAAAGGTGAACCCGGTCCTGCCCGAGGCAACCACTCAGGTTGCGGCTCAGGTGATCGGAAACGACGCCGCCATCGCGTGGGGCGGCGCAGCCGGAGCTTTCGAACTCAACGTCTACATCCCGGTCATGGCTCGCAACCTGCTGGAGTCGTTCACCTTGCTGGCCAACGTCTCTCGACTGTTCGCCGACAAGTGCGTGAGCGGACTGGTCGCGCACGAGGAGCACCTCAAGACGCTCGCCGAATCGTCGCCGTCGATCGTGACGCCCCTCAACTCGGCAATCGGTTACGAGGAAGCCGCAGCCGTCGCGAAGCAGGCACTCAAGGAGAAGAAGACGATCCGTCAGGTCGTCATCGAGCGCGGACTCGTCCCGGACAAGCTGAGCGAGGAAGAACTCGACAAGCGTCTCGACGTTCTGGCGATGGCGAAGGTCAAGGACTGAACAAACAAAAGAGTGGCGGTTTCCACTTCGGAAACCGCCACCCTTGCACTCACACCGCAGCGGTTGCCCGCCACTCGTCGGTGCGATCGGGGCTCGCCTCAGCCAATGCCTTCAGCGTCGCTTCGCGATCGAAGTCCTTGCCGTACACGGGAGTTCCCGGCTGCTGACGCCAGGAATCGTCGATCGTTCCCGCATCGACGGGATCGAAGCCCAACTGATTGATCAGATCGAAGACGACCTGCTTGTTCGCGTCGTCGTCGCCGGCGATGGGTAGCGCAATGCGCCCCTCTGCACCTTCGGGAAGGCCCTTCTCGAGGAGATGCTTCCACCAGATTCCGTTGAACGCCTTGAATACCGGAACACCCAGGTGCTCCTGCACCCATCCGCTTTCGGTCTGCCCGTCCTCGATGGCCGAGATCAGACCGTCACGCTGTTGCGGGTAGTAGTTGTTGGTCTCGATGACCGGGGCACCGGCGACCGCACCGCTGAGGATCCCCGCCGGTAGATCAACCACGTTCTTCTGCGGAATGCTCACGATGACCAGCTCAGCACCCTCGGCGGCCTCGGTGCTGCGGACTGCCTTCGCACCCGTCTCGGCTTCCAGTTCTGCAAGCGTGTCCGGTGTCCGCGAGTTCGAGACGCGCACGTCGTGACCGAGCGCAGCGAGCCTACGTGTGAGCGTGCCACCGATCTGACCGGCTCCGATGATTCCGATGCGCATGACCCTGCTCCTTCGTCGTGTGCAGTGGCGATCGCGCCACCGCTGCATTCGTCAACGACGAGAACGCACCGGGTCATTCCGCACCGACCATTTCAACTCCCGTTGATTCAATCGGTTGACGGATCGAGTGCGAGCCTGATGCGGACACTGACCGGGTCGGTCTGCAATCCGCGAAAGGCAGAGGCCGTCAGCGCCGATCTGATCTTCCCCGACGCAAATGTCTTCACCCGCGCCGGCACGTCGTCGTCCGGCATGATCTGGGCCTGTCCGTCCACCCACTCGCCGCGGCGACGGATCCGAACCTTCGGCGTCGCAGAGATATTGGCACCCCACCCCGTGCCGGTGCCATGCTGCGCAATGACCCACGCCTCGTCACCGTCGTAGGTGATCGCAACGGGCACTCGGCGGGTCAGACCGGTTCGGCGTCCAACCGTCTCGATCTCGGTCATCAACGACGGCATCAAACCGATCCGATTCAATCCGGTGACCAGCGGATTGGCGAAATACTTCCCGACTGCGACTTCGATTCTTCGTTTTCGTGCAACTGACGTCGGTACCGGCATGTCGTTTCCTCTCCTCCGAAGCTGGTGCTCGAAGCAACAGCTCTATACCGCTCGATATAAACACTGTTCGGGGAGTTTTGCCACCAAGAATCTCCGTCGATACCCACCACCTGCACACAACACTTGACTGTGTCTGTCGGTTACATCTAGTCTCAGATTCGTTCCTATACCGATCGACATACTGGGAGGCAGTGATGAACACACCTCGAGACGCCTCGTTGCCATGACCGGCCCGCAGACGCGTTGTCCGATCGCCGCAGCGCGTCGCAAGTGGGGAGTACCAAGAGAATCAGCGGCACCAGATGATTCGAACAGCACTGCGATTGCATACGATGGCGGGA
>NZ_LVCT01000300.1:0-11214 GCF_001647205.1 Rhodococcus sp. EPR-134 | reverse complement strand
CACACGTCGATGCAATGGAGTCTGACGTTGCAAACCGAATTTTCCTCGTGGCCAGAACAATTCGCAATTCCGGACGACGAGCTCAGCGGTACGTTCCCTACCCGGTGTGGCTCGGTCTCGGTTTCCTCGGATTGGTCAATGCCCCCGAGTCGATGCTTCGGACCTTGACCCGCCGCGGGACAAAAACTGCAGTGTCACTCTCGCCGGAAGACGAAGCGTGGTTCGAGGCGAACCGAGGCCGACGAGGTATAGCGCGTCTTTCGAGATCGAGGAATCCTCCACAGGTCTTGTTCTCAGGCTCCGGCGATCACAACCTGTTCCATCGCAGTTCGCGAGAACGCGTCCGCCGGTTGATAGTTGCCTCTGCACTCGATGCGTTCGGAGACCGAAAACTCGCCGTGTCGAAGCGCGATCAGGAGCGACTCGGAGCATGATGCGCACGTCTACCCGGGACGGAATTACAACGTCGTCCCAAGTATTTGTAGTCGTTGCAGCGACAACCGTGGCGCTTCTGACCGGTTGCACTGCCCACACAGGGCCCTCAAAACCGACTCCTACGTCCGTACCTCTTCCCTCGATCAGCGCCGACGCCGTCGCGGCCAGAGGCAAACTGGAAAGTGCGTCCGCGTTCGACGAAATCGATCCACTGATCGCCGACGTGGGCGCGACTGCCCACCAGATCACGTACCGATCAACTTCAGGTATGGACGGAAGCTCAACGGTCGTGTCTGGAGTCGTCTTCGTTCCGGAAGGCGATCCACCACCCGGCGGGCGGTCTGTTGTCACCGTCGGTCACGGCACAACGGGAGTGACTGCGGAGTGCGGACCTTCGATGTACCCGAATCTCCTGGGTTACGCGAGCACGATCGTCCCTTTGATGAGACTTGGGTTCGTCGCAGTCATGACCGACTACCAAGGATTGGGTCCGGCAGGCGGCATCAACCCGTACCTCGATCCGAACACCAGCGCATTCAACCTGATCGACGGAGTTCGCGCGGCGCGAGAAATGGTCCCGGACACGTCCGGGAAATGGGCAGGACTCGGCGTGTCGATCGGCGGGCAGGCGACATGGGCGGCGGCAGAGTTGTCCGGTTTCTACGCGCCCGAATTGAATTTTGTCGGATCGGTAGCGCTGGCTCCGGCGGCAGATCTTTCCAAGCTCGCCGACTTGGCCCAGTCGCAGTGGCTGACGCATGAACAGCAGATCATGATGTCGTACGTAGTATCTGGGCTGACCATCGCTCGACCCGGCACCGATCCAGGCAACTACCTACACGGCGCGCTGGCGAGCAACTCTGCGATGTGGCTGGCATGTGCGGGTCCGGTGTTGAAAGAACGCGGCGAACAAGCATCACGACTGAATCCCGCCGATACCCTGCCGAACTCCGACGAGGCCGGAGCAGTCTTGCGCGACTGGCTCATATCGATCGCCCTTCCGCAGCGTCCGGCCGGAGGACCACTCTTGGTCATCAACGGCGACGCTGATCAGACGATCCGCCCGCAGTGGGTGCAAGAGGCCGTCGACAATGCCTGTGCGTTCGGCGATTCGGTGCAGCACATCGTCAGGGCAGGCCAAACTCACAATAATCTGGATCCGGGGTCCGAGACCGCAGTCTGGCTCCAAGCGCGCTTCAGAGGCGAGTCACCGCCGTCGGACTGCTGATTATCGTCCAAAACTCGAATCGACCAGGTACTCCATGTTCTGAACCGCAGGAGTGGACACGACGTCTGAATGTGCCTTCGCCGAAGCCACTTCCGCCCCGTTTCGAACCACGCTGACCGAGACGGCGCCGACCGCCGATGGAACCGTGCAGATGTCCATCCCTGTATCGGCACTGCACGTGGTCGTCGTACCGCCGACCGTAACTTTCACTTCGGCACCTTCGACCAAGAAGGTCAAAACCTCGATCGTGTCGCGAACCGGGGACGACCCCGCACGCAGAATCATCGGTGATACCGAGGGTAGTGCGGGTTGCGCGGACGACAGCTGGTTCCGATAGGTGACGTACGCGATATCACGTGCAATCGCCGGTGCCGTTCCGGTCTTGAACCAGTCGACAAAATATGCGTTCAAATCGAGCAGCGCACGACCGTGCCCCTCGCTCGGTGCAAACGCCGTACCTTCGCTGTAGTCGTTCCACGAAATTAGTTGCACCCATTCGCTATCCGATTCGCGCGCAATCTGCCAGGTGTTTCGGAGATTCCCAGTGTTCTGCGCTTCGTCGAAAACCGATTGGCTGGGACGCGCATCCTGGAACGAGACCGACTGCATCCATATCTTGCCGAGAGCGTGCGCTCGGTTCACCTGATCCAGTGGCGAGCCGATCCCGGTGTCCGTCACTGGATTGAAGGAAGGGTTACGTCCACCCCACGTCGACATTCCATAGCTTATCGACGCGAATGAATCCATATTCGTGGTGGAGTTGAGGAAGAGTGGAACAAAGGCCACCTCGATCCCGTAGCGGGCCTTCATGATTTCGAGAAACTGCGACCACCACGCCGGGTCGTGTTTCTCGGCAAGAAAGGGCGAAATCACCACCCGGTTGTCCGTCAATCGAAAAACCGACGGCGATGACGCGTACTGCGACAACTCGCCTGCCAGATTCGCGGGGTCCAATGTGCCGAGTTCGCCGTTCATATCCGGCATCAGCATTATTTCGAACGCAGGATCAACCGCAGCCGAAGCGGCGAGAAGTTGGGACGGAACGGACGAAGACCACAACGGGTTCGACGACTTCGTCAGAATGTCAACCGAGAACCCACTGATTCCCGCGTCGATTGCCTGCCGCACTTCATCTTCGAGATCTCGCTGCCTCCACTGTGGGTCAGCTGAAACAGGCCGTGGTTGCGGTCGGTCTCGAAGAAACCCTCCGAATGCGGCGTATGAACCTCGTTCACCGTTCGGATTGAGATACTGCGTGGCGTAATAGTCTTCGCCCGACGGTAGGTTGTCGATCGAAAGGGGATACGGCGGGAAGTAGTGCGCAAAGACCATTTTGCCGGTCGACTGTCCGTTGTCCGGAAGCTCGACGGCGGGGTGTGATGACACCGCCGCGTCAACCCTCGCGTTTGGGTCCACTCCATCAGAGAGCCTGAGGCCGGCCACTACGAGAAGCACTGACGACACCAGCGCAATGCCGATGGCAACTGCACGAAATTTCCTGTCCCGCGAACCTTCGATACTCACCCGTTTCCGTTTTCGAGCATCGGCGTTCACCGAATCAGCCACCCCTTCTCACACACGGCCTTACGCCGCAATGTCCGGTGACGTTGACATCCCGAACCTGGAAATCGAATTCCAATTCAATTCTGCTGCACAGAATCCGAAGCTTGCGGCGGGTGATTCGACCTGGAATCGGAATCGCCGTTCCCACCGAGTGATCTTACCTGCCGCTTATCGGTCGGCAACTCGTCACTCGAGAGGTTCGCCTTATGCGCGACCTTTGTGCGGAGCATCGAGCGAGGGATCGCCACTGTCGGACTGTCCAGATCACTGCGCGTGTAGCGCCCCTCAGTCTCCGCCGGCTCCCATTCGTCGAAATCGATGCGCATATCTTCGGCCGGAGATTCGGCCGAATCCCCCGAATCATGCTTGTCCACTTCATTCTTCCCCGTCGATCCCACACCTGGTTCTGCGTGTACTACCTGCGCGCCGGCTCCTCGTTCAACGGGAGGCCACGCGCCGACTGGTTCATTCGATGCATCATTCACCGGAGGCTCGTTCGCCGCAGGCTCGTCCACCACACTCACACGGCTGCGGACCTTGACCAAGCCACCCCGTCCGACACCCGACAGCACCGCGCCCAACAGGTTCGCGCCGGCAGCGCGCAGCGTGGTCGCTGCGCCTTCCACCTCGTCGACCGACGAAATACTCTGTGTTGAAACAAGAACCACGCCGTCGACGACTGAGCCGATCACAGCCGAATCGGAATAGAGCGACAACGGTGGACCCACGACGATCGTGTATTCGAATTTCTCGGAGGCTTCCGAAAGCATCTCGCGTGCCGAGACCGATGCGATGGCATCACCGGAATCGGATCGTATCGAGCCGGCGGGCAGCAGAGTCAATGAGCGACCGGGTACCTGAACGAGCACGTCCACGAGCGGAATCGCACCGGCCAGCACGTCGGAAAAGCCGACTGCCGGCTTGATACCGAGGTATGAATCCAAGCTCGGCGACCTCAAGTCACCGTCCACCAACAGCACTCGACGTCCCGCTTCGGACAGGACAACCGCGAGATCGGCTGCGATGCACCCCGCAGGCTCCGAGTACCGAGGCGAGGCGATGAGGACCGAACGGATCGCGTCGGCACTCGGGCCGGCGAACTCGATACCTGTCCTGAGCTTGCGTATCGACTCGGCATAGGCGGTCGCGCCGTCGGCGGGGAACGTCAACGCGCGAAATCCCCGCGAGGCCGATTCCGGAACTGTCGCCAAAATCGGTACACCTGCAACGGCCGAGAGCATGGAAGCGCTTCGAACGGACCGGTCGAGTCGCCCAAGGAGCACCCGGACGCCGATGCCGACAACCAGGCCACCGATGAGGCCGAACAGGGACGTCATCACGAGATTCGAACCCCCACTGGCATCTTCAGCGTTGGCCTCGGTGACCACCTGGACGGAGGTATTCGGACGGCCACCACTGTTAGGGGTCTCCAACTGCCCCACATATTGTGCAAAATTCTTCGCATACGCATTGGCGATACCGGCCGATCCTTCGGCCGTCGAATCCGTGACCGAGACCTGCAAGAGCACAGTTTTCTCAACTGCTGCCGCCGAAACCTGCGAGGCCAACTCATGTCCGCTCATTGGAAGACCCAGGTCGTCGATCACCTTGACCGCCAGATCGTCGCTCGAAAACAGTTGGGCATAGGTCGCCGCTCGTTGCTGAGAAAACAGATCGCCCTGGTAGGCGCCAGCCGAGTCAGCACTGATCGGCGAGCCGATGAACAGCACAGTTGTCGACGTGTAGGACGACGGACTCGAGATGGCCATGAAAGCACCGAGGATCAAGCCGAGCACCGCGAAGACAGGTAGTGCCCACCCCCGCCTCAGAATTCGCGCGGCAGTGCTGAGTGCATTCATGTGTTCGCCTTTCTTGGAGATCGCTGTGTGCGTGTGTCTCCGTCGCGCCGTGGCGTGTAACTTGCCACCGAGTCAGTTGTGTCTGGCCGATTCACGGGCAACACTGCCCCTCGCTGCGTTCGGCGCGTGGTCGTCAAGAGGACCGAACCTTCGATTTTCGCTCCTGCGATTTCCAGATCGTGAATCTTCGTCATCACCGTCTGCATGTTTGTCGAATGAGACTGAACGACAAGGATTATCGAACGGCATACCTTGGCCAGTCGGCCCGAGTCGGCGTACTGCGTCCCGCCGGAGTCGAAAACAACCACTACGTCGAACCTGGCACTCAGATCTCGCAGCATGCGCCTGAACGACTCAGACTCGAAGACTCGCTCCGGAGTTTCGGTCGGCGAACCGCTCCGGAGGAGAGTCGGATGCAGCGGTGTCGAGATCAGAACATCATCGAGGACGCTGTCCGACATGACGATGTCGGTGACCCCGAACTCGATATGTGCACGCGAGGATCGGAAGTTGCAGTCGACGAGAACCACCGAATACCCCAGAGCGCAAGCAGCATCGGCGATGCCGCCAGCTGCGAACCTGCTGATCTTCCCCTCGTCGGCAGCGGTCACGAGCACGGGTGACGCGGGCGTACCTGACCCGATGAGACCTCGGTTGAACTGCAGTCTCTCAAAATAACTTCTCGATGCCGACTGAGCACCTTCCTCGGCGGACAATCCCCTGTCACCGAGGTACGGGATCGACTCGAGCACAGGTAGACCCGTCCAGGCCGCTAATTCGTCGACACCCTGAACTGCTCTCGACCTCGCAGCAGCCAAGATCACACCAGTCACTCCAACCAGCGATCCGACGACCAACCCCAGAAGAACGTTCGGAATCGTCTGCGGACCAGCCGGGCTCGTCGGTGCTGACGCCGTGACGACAGTCAGCGGCTGAACCGTCGGGATCAAAGTCCCACTCGGCGTCTCGAGTCGCCGGATCGTCTCGTTCATCTCATCCGAAGCCGCGTTCGTCAGTTGCAACGCCCGGTCTGCGCTGTCGGTGGTGCCAGAGATTTCGAGCAACACGGTGTCGGGCACAACGCGAACCGAAATGCTTTCGACGTCACGCAGACCACTCTCGCCCAGACGACTTGCGACGCGGGCCGAGAAGTCGGCACCCTCCGCCAGACGCGTGTACGTACCCGCTCGTTGCTGCGAGAATTCGTCACCTTGGAAAGGGCTCGAATCGGCATTGCCCAGAGTGGTCGGTGTACCCCACCCTGGCGTGGTGAGAAAGAGCTGGGTCGAGGACTTGAAAGTGGTCGGCGTGAGCAATGTCAGCAGAACGCCTACCAGCAGGCCGAGCAATGTCGAGATGCCGACGACAACCCACTTGTCACGAAGGACTCCGAAGAAGCGGGACGGGTTCATCGCAGAATCCCCCCATTCGGCGCGCCCTCGCGAATCACACCGGAGGCGGTCAGCGATTCCACCAGTTTCTGAGCAATCACTGCGTTCCCCACTGCATTCGGGTGCACACCGTCCTCGAATTTCAGTGTCGTGAGGTCCACGTCGGCGTACCAACCGTCGGCAACAGGATCGATCACGGTCGCGGCAACCGATTCCCCGTAACTTCGCAGCGCTGATACGAATTGGTCGTATCCGTCGTACGGCACAGGTGTGACGTATGTCGGCACGATGATCACCAGACGCGCATCCGGCCATGCATCCCGGACGGTATCGATGTACGACGTCATGACGGGAAACAAATCCATCGGACTCATGTGCAGATCGTTTCGCCCACCGTCCACGAAAATGATGTCCGCTCGATACCGCTCGATCGACACCTGTAGTCGATTCTCGAATCGTGTTGTAGTTCCCTGATACTCGGGTGCGCCGTCGTTGGTGAAACCGGTGCTTCCCTGAGCATCGACATTGCAGTCCCACCCCATCCGGACGCAGATGATTCTCGGGTATGCCCCGAGCCCGATTCCGTTGATGCCCGCAGTGAAGCTGTCGCCGAACCACATCGATGCCGGCGCTGTGTCCGGCGGCAACTGAGGAACCGTTGTCGCTGCTGTGAGGGCGGACCGGCCGTTTCCGGCAGCCGAATTCTGACGCACCGCCAGCGCCGTCGCACAAACGACCAGTACCACCAGCAGAGCAAGGCCCACGAGTTCCAGCGGGCGACGGGCAGAGATTCTCGACGAGAATCGGTTCGTCCGAGTCATCGAGTCACCTCCCGCCGTGAGACGAAGAATGCACAACCGATGATGACGAGGAAGTACGACATCGCTTGCAGCAGTGATCCTCTGAGCAGAATGATCAGGTAGAAGGGCAGGATGCAGGCAAGGATCGTCGGCGCCCTGGACTGGCGCAGCGACAGTTCGATTCGCCTGTCCTGAATCCCTGCGATCAAGCCTAGAGCAACCATTCCGACAATCAGCGCGATCCACCCACCGTTGACGAACAGCTCGGACCACAACGGAGCAGAAAGGTTCTTGACCGTGTAGTTGCGGCTCTCCGCGAGCAGGATGCCCGTGTCCGTAGCTTTGCCGGGCCAGATGGTCCGCGGAATCCAGAAAAGAACAACTCCGAGTGCCTGCTTGCCATCGGTAACCCCGTGCGTATTCACAAAGTTGACGGTGTTGTTGACCTGCGCAAATGCGTCGTAGTCCGGAGACGTGAGCGATTCGAGAGGCGAGCTTGTCTTGAACTGTGCCGACGTGCTGTACCTGAACGCATCGGCGAGCGGAAAGACCAGGACAAGTGCAGCCACGGCAAGCAAGGCAACCACACGGAAACGACCACGGGTCGCGAAGAGTCCGAAAAGTGCCGCCACGGCTAGTGCTGCAGTACCGAACAGATACCTCGCACTCGAGATCGGATTGAAAGTCAACAACAGCACGGCTCCGAGCACGATGGCGCAGAGAAGAAATAAACGATCGGCTCCCGGATTCTGATCACGGTATTTGACCACCGCGATGAATGCGACAAGCAAGGACATCATCGCGACGGCGCCGATGATGCTGGCGACCGTGGATTGCCCCAGCGACGCACTCGCCTGCTCCACCACGGCACTTCGGCTCGACAGAAGCGTCCCTACACCAAGTTTCTTGATGTAGTACGCGTTGGCGACCAGGGCGCAACCGGCAAGAATCAAAACCCGAACGGGATCCACACGCACGCTTGTGGCGTTTCCCCATCGCGTGTCTTTGATTCGACGCCACACCGCTCCGGAGAACACTAATCCCACCAGGAAGCCGCCGATTCCCAGAAGGACGATAGCCACCGCTGTCGAGTTGAGGGACGGATCCACTCGGGGCGTCGTAGGAGGAATCTCTCGCAGGCGGAGCTGGGCAAGTGGGGCAAGACCCATGAAGACATAGGTGAAAACCCAGAACGACATCTCGACGAGCCGACGAAAGCCCTCGCCCACAATCCACGCATAGCGCAGTCCCGAAATCGTGGTGACGGCAAGTACCGCCATCCATACACGCCCTGGCGGTGTCGGAGTGAACTCGACGACTGCGAAAGGCACGATGATCACCATGATCACCGCGGTCCAGATCGCAATCAGCGGTGGCATCAACGAGTCCTGCCGCCCGACGTCGAATTCCGCGAACTCGTGAGGCTTTGTCCGCCCGCTGGAAATTGTTTTCACGTGGTCGTCCCGGCCAGTGCGCCTGTTCGTGTTCGGCGCAGATCGCCTGGTTCGGCACGATCAGCAGTGGACGGCACGCTCGCGGGGTCTTCACGGCCGGAGTGCTTCCGTTGGGCAGCGACCACCAGGCACACCGCAACGAGGACGGACGAGACCGCCAGCCCGATCGCGACTCCGACCGCGGTTCCCGTGAGGGCCGCGGCCGCGCTGCAGATGACGATTGCCGTGAGACTCTGGACAATTCGCAGCTTGAGCAGTCGTCCGCTGGCTCCTTGAGTGCGGTAGAGATTGTAAACACCCGCTATCCAACAGATCGCCGCGTACTCGAGTCCGAGAAACGGCAGAACATGGCGAGCCTCGGCCCAGGACTCTCCTAGAACGACTCGGCCGAGTGCATCTGGAAGGAAGGGAGCGGCGAATCCGATCGTTGCCGCCATCGCAGATGTGAGCCACGCTGCATAACGCAGTGTGCTCCACACCTGGCGCGCGGTATGGCCGGCCCGCACCGATTCGGGAATGACGATCAGTGGAAGAGAACTGATCAGCACGGCGAACGGCCCCAGGACGGTCACGGCTCCGCGCAAAGACGCGGCAGCCACCGTTCCGATGAAGGCCGTGGACACCGCGACGATCACGATTGCAGCCAGTTGGTCGATGCCACTCTCGAATCCGAACCGGATTCGATGAGTCCAGAACGACGCCCACCAGCGATACAGACCAGTCAGTCGCGGTAGCGTCTGTACGCGAATCATCAGGTAAACGAGTGCGAGTCCTCCGGCGACGGACCACAACCAAATCATCTCTGCGATCGAAAGTGCCTCTGGTCGAATCCAAGTCACGACAAGGACACCGAACGCCGCACTCGCCCACAACGCGTCGCTGAAGAACGCGTGTTCCGGTTCTCCCATCGACATCGCGGTGAACCGCAAGGCATCCTGCGCGAGAACAACCGGCGCGGCAACGGCGTATGCAATCCCTACCTGCGGTTCGTGAAGGAAAACCGAGACTCCGAAGGCAACGATCCCAACCAGGACTCCGAAGGTGGCAGCACCCGAGATCGCATGTCTGCTCTCCGCGCGAATCCTGTTGCGACTGTGGGCACTCATCAACAGCAGGGGTGTGCCAACTGCACCTCGAACGAATCCGAGCGCAGCCGTGAGGATGGAGAAAACAAGGATCGCCAGACCGAACTCACTGACGGAGGACGGTCCGGCCATCGCGAACAGAATCAACGCGTTACTTACGCTGGACAGCACTTGGTCACCCGCACTGAACAGCACTCGCAGCTTCAGACCTGCCACGACCCCACCTCCCTTGCACACGTGGTGTCTCCAGACTGAGATCAAATTGAAACCGTCGGTCGGCTCAGTCCACCTGAAACAGTCTATAGGATTGTTTACTGCGAAGTAGCCGGGGTTGCCTTCGTGCATTCCTCCAGAGAGAGAACCTCCTCCAGACGAACCTTCTCTAGTCGAAGTGCGAGCCAGTGTTGACCGCGATTCGAAGCCCGAGGTAGGCGGCCGCAGCGTTGACGGCCGAACGCATCTTCTCGAGATCGACGAAATTACCCGAATGGCTGTATGTACAGTCGGCGTAGCGGCCCGTCGTGCGCATGTTGGACGCGAGAACTGCCAGCTCGAGTGTCTGCATTCCCCTCGCGAACGCCAGATCACCACCACTGAACGCATGATCTCGATCATCGGGCACCCGAAAACACGACATTGTAGTTGCAAGCACCATCGGGGACGCCACGCCATCAGGGTCGGCCCGGGACCGACTATTGCGCCGTCCGACCAACTCCCCAGCAGCACGCCGGACGAGCGCCTCGCCGGAGCGAATCCTCGACCGAACCTGCGAAGCCACTTCGAGGGGACTACTAGCTGTCCAATCTGCCCGGAAAGGAATGTGACTGAACGCATTCCCCCCTGTCCTCGCCAGTAGGGGCGATGCCGATCGCAGGTCGACAACCACGTGATGAGTGACGTCGGGGCCGCACTCCAGAGCCGCGAGCACTGCGCAATAGAAATACACGGAAGGCACACGGGTTCCAGGTGCTGCAACCAAACGAACGGAGAGCCACCACCCGCGAACAGGTTCCGTGGATACGGCCGAGGACGAGATTGCGTTTCCCGATGCCCGCCGACTCACCACCTCACGCTGGAACATACTTGTACCACTGAGGATTCGCCTCAGGGACGTCGCGGCAATCAAGGGATTGGTCGACGCCATCAAAAGCCCGGCAGCAACGATCCGACGCTTCGACAATCTGCGCACAGCGGGAGAGCGCGGACCAAGCGCCGGATCCAGACCCGACAACGCAAGAAAGAGTCGTTCTGATTTCGGCATGAAGACCGTCTCGTCACCAAACATGTGTGAATAGATCAGGCCGCTATGTGTCAAGTCAAGTGAGACAGTGACGTTCAGTTGATCTGCGATTCCGAGACCGGTTCGTTGATGAAGAATACGGTCGGCATCTCGGGCGGA
>NZ_LVCT01000299.1:0-5309 GCF_001647205.1 Rhodococcus sp. EPR-134 | reverse complement strand
CTCTTCCGAACGGATCAGCTCACCGTCGAACGGGAAGATCGCCACCCGACGCCAAAGCGGACCTCGCAGATTCTCCGGCGCTACCTTGAACCCCGTTTCCTCCTCGATCTCACGAACCGCGGCCGCTCGCAGATGTTCGCCGCGTTCGAGCCCGCCGCCAACGGTGAACCAGAAGTAAGTGTTCGGGATCTTGGGATCGTGCCCGCGCAACAGCAGCACCCGATCTTCCTCGTCCAGCATCACCACGCGGGCAGAGGTCCGTGACGTATCCACGGTGATGCCCTCGGGCACCGCCGCCGCGGTCGTGCGCTCCGATATCTCGAAGTACTGAGGTAGCGGTGCCGTTCCCCCGAGGTGCAGCCAGCGAACAAGTCGACGCGTACGCAACGCGAGAGTGTCGCGCACCGCGTCGTTGTGGAACCGCCGAGCGATCAGGACCCTCGCCTCGGCATCGGCCAACTCGGCCACCAGTTGAGGTCGCAGCGACGTCGTGCCGTAGGCAGCGAGAGCATTGGACAGCCGGTTCTCGGCAAGCTCGCGATCCTGACGATCCGCACGTTCGGCGGCGTCCGCCAAGGTGACGAATCTGCGGGCGTCGTCGGCGCTCATGTCCACAGCCGCCGCGCGGACAACCGCGGCACGACGGGACAGAGCCGCATCGAGCGCCAACCACGACTGATCCGAACGCACATGCAGTCGATCGAGTCGGTTCGCCGTCCCGTACGCCCACAGTCCGACGACCAGGACGACGGCAGCGACGAGCCCGAGAATGAAGATTGTCAGAGCGGAGAAGGTCATGAACCCACCACGCGTACGCCGGTGCCGCCAACCGTGACGGTCTCGTAGACACGCAGGATCTGTTCGGCCACCACCGGCCAGTCGTATTCGGCAACAACACTTGTCGCGGTGTTGACCAGCGCGCGTCGTCGATCCGGGTCACCGAGAACGGAATCGATTGCCTCTGCCAAGGCATCGGAGTTCCCGATGGGGACCAGCAAGCCGGCCTGACCGTCGCGAAGAACACGGCGAAAAGCGTCCAACTCACTGGCCACGACGGCAGTGCCAGCCGCCATGGCCTCGACCAGCACGATCCCGAAGCTCTCACCGCCGAGATTGGGCGCGCAGTAGACGTCCGCACTGCGAAGCGCCGACGCTTTCTCCTCGTCACTGACCTGCCCGAGCAGGCGGAGATGCTTGAAGTACTTGCCCGCCTCTTTGCGGAGTTTCTCCTCGTCGCCGCGTCCGACCACGATCACTTCGAGATCCGGGTGACGCTCGACCAACTCCGGCAGTGCGCCGAGGAGGACGGCCATCCCCTTGCGCGGTTCGTCGTAGCGACCGAGGAACAGAATGGTTCCACCTTCGCGCGGGTAGCCGGGCAACAGATCGGCCTCGGCAAACGCTGCGACATCGACGCCGTTGGGAATTTCGACCGCGTCGGATCCGAGGGACTCGACCTGCCAACGACGCGCCAACTCCGAGACTGCGATCCGGCCACTGATCTTCTCGAGATACGGAGCCAAGACACCCTGAAAAGTGCTCAGCACCAACGACTTCGTGGTCGACGTGTGGAAGGTGGCGACGATCGGGCCTTCCGCGATACGCAACGCGAGCATGGACAGACTCGGCGCATTGGGTTCGTGGATATGTAGAACGTCGAAGTCACCTTCCGCGATGAACTTGCGGAGGCGGTTGTTCGCCGTCGGGCCGAAAGACAACCGTGCAACAGAACCGTTGTAGGGAATCGCGACGGCTTTACCTGCGGAAACCACAAAATCCGGCAACTCGTCGTCATCGGACGACGGCGCAAGCACACTCACTTTGTGACCACGTTCGATCAGCACCTCTGCCAGATCCACCACGTGCGCCTGCACACCACCGGGGACGTCGAAGGAGTACGGGCAGATCATGCCGATCTTCATTCACCCTCCATGCGGGCGAGCCGCGATTCGGAGAGGTCGGAGCGCCACAGCGGCTGAAGCATGTGCCAGTCAGCGGGGTGCGCTGCGATGTTGACCGCGAAACGGTCGGCAAGTGCCTGCGTGGCCGGGCCGACTCCGCCGGATACGTCGATCGGCGGGTCGATCTTGAAACCCCAACCGTCGGGAGTGAACCAGCAGTGGACCGGAAGTAGCGGCGCGCCGGTATCGATCGCGAGCTTCGCCGGGCCGGCGGGCATGCGAGTGGGTTCTCCGAAGAAGGTGACGGGCACACCCTTCTTCGCCAGATCGCGCTCCCCCAGCAAGCACACGATCTTGTTCTCGCGCAGATGCTTGGACAGTTCGACGAACGGAGGATGCTCCCCGCCGCTGAGCGGAAAGATCTCGAAACCGAGACTCTCGCGGTATTCGACAAACCGTTCGTACAGGGATTCGGGCTTGAGCCGCTCGGCAACGGAGGTCAACCCACCCCATTGCTGAACACACCACACGCCGGCCATGTCCCAATTACCGCTGTGGGGCAGCGCCAATACCGCGCCATGACCTGCTGCCATTGCTTTTTCCAGATGTTCCTGGCCCTCGACCAGCGCATGCAACGCCTTACCTGTCGCGACCAGGTCCATCGACGGTAGACGGAATGCCTCACGCCAGTACCGGGCGTACGAGCGCATAGAATCCTTGATCAACTGATCCGGAACTTCCTCCGGCGTCGTGCCCAGAACTCTCGCGAGGTTCTTCCTGAGTTGTTCGGGTCCGCCCTTGCGTACCGCGAAATCCGCTCCGGCGTCGAACAGCTTGACCGCCACCGATTCCGGCAGGCTTCGCACCAGACGCCAACCCGCGGCGTATCCCAGGTCGGTTGCACGCTCGGCAAAGCTCATTTCTCTGCCTCGCCGTCCGTGTTCGGCGCACCTTCGACCGTCGATGCGGCCGGGGCGATCGGCAGAAGTTCCCGGGCGCCAGGGGAATTGCGCACCGCGAGCACTCGCTGGAAGACCGTCACGATGCTTCCGGCGGCAAGTACCCACATCGCGATGTGGATTGCCCACGGAAGACCCATACCCGTCAGGCCGGATCCGACCAACACGATGATCAATCGGTCCGGGCGCTCGATCCACCCGCCGTCCGCAGTCAGCCCGCTCGCCTCCGCGCGCGCCTTCGCGTACGAGATGACCTGCGAGGTGACGAGGCAGATGAGCGTCGCGACGAGCAGCCACTTGCTGTTCTCGTGGTAGACCGCCCACCAGGCCAGGCCGGCAAAAATCGCGCCGTCGGCGACGCGGTCGCAGGTCGCGTCCAGTACCGCCCCGTACCGCGTTCCGCCGCCGCGAGCACGAGCCATTGCGCCGTCGAGCATGTCGAACATGACGAAGAACCAGATGAACATGGTTCCCCAGAACAGATGTCCGGACGGAAACAGCGTCACCGCACCGGCGACGCTTGCCACCGTGCCGATCACCGTCACCGAGTCCGGCGTCAGACCGGTCTTGACCAGCGCCTTCCCCATAGGTGCCGTCACCTTGGACACCGATGCGCGCCCGAAGAAGCTCAACACCGCAGGAACCCTCCCCGTCGTGAGTTCCGGTTCGGAACTCGTTGCAGCAATGCATCCTGCCATGAAGCCGGATGCGTCAACCTATTGTTGCCAGGCACCGGCGAGTAGTCCCCTGGTCTCCCGCAGCAATTGCGGCATCACCTTGACCCCACCGAGCACGGTGATGAAGTTGGCGTCGCCGCCCCAACGTGGCACTACGTGTTGGTGAAGGTGCTCGGACAGCGAACCGCCCGCAGCGGCACCGAGATTCAGGCCGACGTTGAATCCGTGAGGATTCGACACGCTCTTGATCACCCGCAACGCCTGCTGGGTGAACGCCATCAACTCGGCGCTCTCCTCCGGCGTCAGGTCTTCGAGTGCCGCGACCTTGCGGTACGGAACCACCATCAGGTGCCCCGGGTTGTACGGATACAGGTTCAGAACCGCATAGACATGCTCACCGCGGGCAACGATCAGTCCTTCTTCGTCCGACATCTTCGGAATGTCGATGAACGGTTCACCTGTCGTGCCCGGGGTGTTGGGCGCCTCGGTGATGTACGACATCCGATGCGGCGACCAAATGCGCTGCAAATGGTCAGGGTCACCGACGCCGTGGTCGATCAGCGAACCCGGACCGTCGTCACCGGGGGCGCTCACTGCGCCACGCTTGGCTGCACCAGTTCGGCTGTCGGCGAGGCGTTCTCGCGGCGGCCGATCCACTCGGTGATGATCCGGACGGCGTCGTCGACGGGAATGCCGTTGATCTGGGTGCCGTCGCGGAAACGGAAGCTGACCGCGCCGGCCTCCACGTCACGCTCGCCCGCGAGGAGCATGAACGGGACCTTTTGCGTGGTGTGGTTACGGATCTTCTTCTGCATGCGGTCGTCACTGAAATCGACCTCGGCGCGAACACCGGCTGCCTTGAGCTTCTTCGTGACGTCGAACAGGTGATCGGCGAAGGCCTCGGCCACCGGGATTCCGACGACCTGCACCGGCGCCAGCCACGCCGGGAACGCGCCCGCGTAGTGCTCGGTCAGGACACCGAAGAACCGCTCGATCGAGCCGAACAGCGCGCGGTGGATCATGACCGGACGAGTCTTGACCCCGTCGTTGCCGGTGTATTCGAGCTCGAACCGCTCGGGCAGGTTGAAGTCGAGCTGGATGGTCGACATCTGCCAGGTGCGGCCGAGTGCGTCCTTGACCTGAACGGAGATCTTGGGACCGTAGAACGCGGCTCCGCCCGGATCCGGCACCAGAGTCAGGCCGGAAGCTTCGCCGACCTCGGCGAGCGTTGCGGTCGCCTCTTCCCAGACGTCGTCGCTACCGACGAACTTGTCCGGGTTTTTGGTGGACAGTTCGAGGTAGAAGTCGTCGAGGCCGTAGTCCTTGAGCAGGTTCAGAACGAACTGCAGGGTGGTGGTCAGCTCGTCGCGCATCTGCTCACGGGTGCAGTAGATGTGAGCGTCGTCCTGGGTCATGCCGCGCACGCGGGTCAGGCCGTGGATGACGCCGGACTTCTCGTAGCGGTAGACCGAGCCGAATTCGAAGAGCCGCAACGGCAATTCACGGTACGAGCGTCCGCGAGCACGGAAGATCAGGTTGTGCATCGGGCAGTTCATCGGCTTGAGGTAGTAGTCCTGGCCCGGCTTGCGCACGGTGCCGTCCTCGTTCAGTTCCTCGTCGACGTGCATCGCCGGGAACATGCCGTCGCGGTACCAGTCGAGGTGACCGGAAACCTCGTACAGATGCCCCTTGGTGATGTGCGGAGTGTTGACGAACTCGTAGCCCGCCTCGATGTGGCGGCTGCGCGAGTAGTTCTCCATCTCGGTGCGGAT
>NZ_LVCT01000298.1:0-12781 GCF_001647205.1 Rhodococcus sp. EPR-134 | reverse complement strand
CGCTCGGCCTCGGCGAGCAGTTCGAGGTATTCGTCCTGAGCCTCGGTGGACTCCCACGCGGTGCCGTAGACACGCTGAAGATCGGCGTTGTCCTGGTTGCCACGCCAGTAGGCGGCGGAGCTTCGGGTCAACTTGAAGGCCGGGATGTGCTTGGTGGTCGGAATGTGCGGGCCGCGGCACAGATCGGACCAGATCTTGTCGCCGGTACGAGGATCGAGATTGTCGTAGATGGTCAGCTCGTTGCCGCCCACCTCCATGATCTCGGGATCGTCGATACCGGACTTGTCGTCGATCAATTCGAGCTTGAAGGGCTCGTCGGCCAACTCGACCCGAGCGTCCTCGATCGAATCGACGACTCGACGCGAAAAGCGCTGTGATCCCTTGATGATCTGCTTCATACGCTTTTCGAGCTTGGCCAGATCCTCCGGAGTGAACGGGCGGTCCACCGCGAAGTCGTAGTAGAAGCCGTCCTTGATCGGCGGACCGATGCCGAGCTTCGCGTCGGGGAATTCTTTCTGAACCGCCTGCGCGAGGACGTGGGCCGCGGAGTGCCGGATGACGCTGCGGCCGTCCTCGGTGGATGCTGCCACCGGCTCGACGTCGACATCGACCTCAGGTGTCCACGACAGATCCTTGAGCGTTCCCTCGCCATCGCGGACAACGACGATCACGTCGGGCCCCTTCGTGGGGTATCCGGCTTCGCGCACTGCAGTCCCGGCGGTCGTCCCCGCGGGCACCCGAAGTGGGGCGGCTGAGTGCTCTGGCGCGGGACTGGTCACGGCGATGTGCTCCTAAAGGTATTGCGACAAGTTAGACAGGCGTCGTACCCACTGCGAGCACGCGCACGATCATGTTATCGGCCCTACCGACATGGTGAGACAACCGAGTGAAGGAAACCGGGCCGCGTTCAACTCACAGCGGCGACTCGAGCCACGAGTAGTCCAGGCCCACCCATGTCCCGATCAGGCCGAAAGTGCCGAGCACCCACAAAGTCGCCAGGACGATCACTGTGGTGAACAGAACGCCCAACCCTTTGACGAACAGCGACTGCTTGCCGAACCATTCCATGAACCGGTCGTATCGAGCCTTCGCGAAATGAAGGAGTCGATGTGCCCACGCGAACTCCGACGCCAGGATGCCGAGGCCGGCGAAAACGATGAGCCAACCGGGCCCGGGGTACGGAATAGCCACGATGCCGGCGGCGAACACGATCGTGCCCACGACTCCGACGCCGATGCGGTACGCAAGATTGAGGGTGGGCCGCGCGGCGATTCCCGCGCGCCACCGCTCCCAGCGGGACTCTGCGTCCTGGAAGACGGACAGGTCTGAATCGTCGACGGAAGAATCGACCTTTTCGGTACTCAAAGCAGTCACCTTTTCGGTCGCGAAATGTCTCTTCGACCAGGCTACCGAAATCGTCGCCCGGCGACCTGCGACGACGGTCTGCATCCCGAAATAGCCGTGCCCTCGACCAGCTGTGCCCTCGACCAGCTGTGCTCTCAAACGACTGAAGGCGTCCCCGATGATCGGGAACGCCTTCAGTGTTTTTCTGTGGTCCCGGCTGGGATCGAACCAGCGACCTTCCGCGTGTGAAGCGGACGCTCTCCCACTGAGCCACGGGACCGTAAGTCATCCGAACGCATGCGCTCGAACGAGTTGGAACATTAACACGGCTGCGCGATGAATACGAATCACCAGGTTGGCATTCGTTTTGCTCCAGGCGACCCCGAAATCTACGAATTCGAGCTGATTTCAGACCGTATTCATCGCCAAGACGGACAGTTGCAACGCGCGCAACGGGCCGATTCGACTCCGAACACGCCACTGAGCTGGTGATTTGTGTGTATCCGACACGGTCGGCTAATGTTTCCAACGCACCGAGGAGAGCGAGCAGCTCCCCAAGCAACACGGTGCGATGCGGACGTGGCGCAGCTGGTAGCGCACAACCTTGCCAAGGTTGGGGTCGCGGGTTCGAATCCCGTCGTCCGCTCGAGAGGTGTGACTCAACCTTTTACGGTGGAGTGGCCGAGTGGTGAGGCAACGGCCTGCAAAGCCGTGCACACGGGTTCGATTCCCGTCTCCACCTCGCGCGATTAGCTCAGCGGGAGAGCGCTTCCCTGACACGGAAGAGGTCACTGGTTCAATCCCAGTATCGCGCACCACGTCAGGCCCTAGGGCCTGATGGTCAAGACCTGCTTGCAGGTCTGATAAGTTAGAAAAGTACTGAGTTCCGGTAACGGAGTTCATTGCTCATGCGGACGTGGCGCAGCTGGTAGCGCACAACCTTGCCAAGGTTGGGGTCGCGGGTTCGAATCCCGTCGTCCGCTCCATTTTTCTCCAGAACCCGCGCGATTAGCTCAGCGGGAGAGCGCTTCCCTGACACGGAAGAGGTCACTGGTTCAATCCCAGTATCGCGCACCATTTGAGAATGCAAGAAGCCGGAACCTCAGGGTTCCGGCTTTTTGCGTTCGAGCGCCGAACACACGGGCCGCAGTACTGACGCAAGCCCCCTCGGGAATCCACGTCAGTACTGCGGTTGATGTAGCTGATCAGATTGTTGTAACTGCTCAGTGAGAGAAGCGGTTCGCTGCCGAAGTCATCGCGCGCAGCGAGGACTCCGTCGACGACTCCGCAATACCCATCGCCCAGCTCCGACGGCCGTCGCACTCGGTGAAGATGAACGTCGCAGTGCGGTGGCCGATCTGGTGCTGATGGAAAGACAGGATCTCGAGCGAGATTCCCGCGTCGTGCAGCATCGACGTCATGGCCGAGATCGCGCCGGTCGAGGTGGCGGACGCTTTCTGGATACGCTCCCCCAGACCGAGAGTCGCTTCGAAGGTCCAACGACCCGGCGCAATCTTCTCGGAGGACCACGCACCCAGACGGATCGGGCCGCTCATAGCCGCATACGTGGACTCGAACTCGGTCCACGACATCGCTGAGCATTCGGCACGCAAGCCGGCGGGCAGAGATTTGCCGTGACGCGCCGCGAAGGGATCAGCAGCAGAAGAAGAATCAGAAGCGAAAGCGAAGTTGTAAGTCATGATCGTGGTCTTCCTGGAATGAAGTGGAGGACCAACTGGTAGCAAGACGACCCGCAGCGAGGGGTCGGTCCGATTCAGACCCCGCTACGGCGGCTTACTACGAGAATTCGCTTCATGAGAGACGAGGCTAGGCGGCCCGGTTCGAGAATGCAACCCAGACCGCCTCCGCACAGGTCAGACCTGAGCCGCTTTGTGCTCGGCGATCAGGGCGCGATACCACTCGAACGAGGTCTTCGGTGTGCGCTTCTGGGTGTCGAAATCGACGTGCACCAGGCCGAAACGCTCCTTGTATCCCGCAGCCCATTCGAAGTTGTCGAGAAGTGACCACACAAAATAACCGCGGACGTCGACACCGTCGTCCATTGCCGATCGGAGGGCGCGAAGGTGCGCATCGTGGTAGTCGATTCGTGCTTCGTCGTCGACGACGCCTGCGGCATCCGGGGCGTCGTGGAATGAACATCCGCTTTCGGTGATGTAGATCGGCGGCAGTGCGTCACCGAAGCGGGCGTGGAACGTCCGCAAGATCTCGCCCAGCCCCTCGGGAACGATCGGCCAACCGAAATCGGTTGTGGGATAACCGGTAATCGCGACAGGGGCAAAGGGCAGGCCCGGGGGCAGGTCGACTTCGAGCACACCTTCGGTCCCCTGGCCTTCCACCGGAGCAGCAATCATCGTCGGCTCGTAGTAGTTGATCCCGTACCAGTCGAGCGGCGCCCCGATGATTTTCAAGTCCTCGTCGACAGGACCGCTGAGCAGCTGAGCGAATTCGTCGGCCGGGTACTTCCCGACCAGAACCGGGTCGGCGAACATCCAATTGACGACGTGGTCGTAGATGTCGGCAGCCATCACGTCTTCCGGCGAATCCGAAGCGGCACGCACCGGAGCATGGTTCGAGGCGATTCCGATGTTCGTGCATCCGGTTGCCCGAAGCGCTTCGACAGCGAGGCCATGCCCGAGCAGCTGGTGATGTGCGGCTTGGAAAGCCTCGAACCCCAAGGCCAGTCCGGGGGCGTGAACTCCGAGGGCATGCCCGTAAAGCGTGTGCACAACTGGTTCGTTGAGCGGCATCCACATTCCGACCCGATCCGACAGCCGCTCGCCGACGACCTGCGCATACTCCCCCAGCCGATACGAGGTGTCGCGGTTCATCCAGCCGCCCTGCTCCTGCAAGGCAAGGGGCAGATCCCAGTGAAAGAGCGTGACAGCGGCAGTAATTCCCGCCGAACACAGTCGGTCGATCAGGCGGTCGTAGAAGTCGAGCCCCTTCGCATTCACTGCCCCCGATCCGGTGGGCAGAATGCGCGACCACGACAGAGACAGCCGATAAGCGTCGAGCCCGAGCTGATTCATCAGCTCGATGTCCGACTCCCAGCGGTGATAATGATCGGCAGCGACCGTCCCGGTGTCGCCCCCGACGACAACACCGGGACGGTCACAGAACTCGTCCCAGATCGACGGTCCGCGACCGTCTTCGGCCACAGCTCCTTCGATTTGATAGGCCGCAGTGGCGGTTCCCCAGACGAAGGAAGTCGGAAATTCTGGTGTCGGCTGCCGAGTCATGTCGGTCAGTTAATCAAAGAACCGTGCAAAACACGCAGCTTTGTTGGACACTCGACCAGTATCAAGATCCAGTACCGTTCGGCCTAACCGAACGAACGAGACAAAGGCCCTGCTTGATGACGGATAACACCCGCACCCTGACGAGGGCTCGGATCGCCACTTCGGTGGCCTTCGGACTTCAAGGATTTCTGCTCGCCGCCATTCTGACGCAGCTGCCGCAGTACAAGGACTTGTTCGAGCTGAGCGAGACACTGGTTGTGGTTGCGGTTGTCACCGTGTCCGTCATCGCCGGGCTCGGCAGCGTGCTCGCCGAGATGCTGGCCGTGAGAACGTCGAGCAAGATGACCCTGCGAACTGGGCTCGCCGTCATCGCAGTCTTCGGCGGGGCAACCGGAATTGCGCCCAACGCAGCGATGTTCTTCGTCTTCCTGGCGATCTACGGCATCGGACTCGGCATGGTCGACGCGGCCGCCAACATGCAGGCAGTCTCGATCCAACACGCCAAGGGCCGCTTCATCCTCTCCTCGTTCCATGCTTCCTGGAGCGTCGGAGCGATTGTCGGCGCCCTGTTCATCTCTGCTACCGCAGGCCTCGACATTTCGATCCGCGTCACGCAGGTGATCGCTGGAGTTGTTGTCGGACTGATGCTTCTGGCCTTCGGCCCGCAACTGCTCGATCGGTCCGAGTCTCCGGTTGCCGAGGCAAACATCACGAGCACCGCAAAATTCGCGGTACCCACCCGCGCCTTCGTCCTCCTCGGCGTCGCGATGGCATTGTTCTACGCGGTCGACTTCAGCGTCGGAAACTGGTCGACTCTGTACGTCAAGGACGAACTGCTCGCCGACGCCGGGACCGCTGCCCTTTCCGTGGCGGCGTATCAGATCGCGGCACTTGTCGCACGACTGACCGGGGACTACTGGGTCGGGAAATTCGGTGAGACCACCGTCGTGCGGATCGGCTCTCTCATCGGCGTAGTCGGTATGACAGTTGTCGTCCTCGCGCAATCTCCCGCCGTTGCCATCGCCGGGTTCCTCATCGTCGGGCTCGGGGTACCGGTGATCGCTCCGATCTGCTTCAGCGCTGCCGGCAGGATGGCTCCCCCGGATCAGGTCGATGCGGTGATCGCACGCATCAACCTCTTCAACTACGTCGGCACAGTCGTCGGCGGCGGCATCGTCGGCGCGGTCGCTGCCTTCAGTGACCTTCGAATCGGGTTCCTGATTCCGCTGGCGTTCTGCGCGATCTTGATAGTTCTTGCTCCCGCGTTCGCACCGAAACGAGCCACAACTCCGGTCGCCGAGAACGCCGCTTGAGCATTGCGCCCGAGGAAAGTGGTGTACTTGATCGACCGAATTGTGTGCACGAGAGGCAGAAACTGACGTGACGATCACCGTTGACCGGGCCGGGATCTGGGATTCCGAAGCAATAGCCGACGTGGCAGCGGTGACATTTCCACTGGCGTGTCCGCCGGACGCATCCGACGACGACATCAGTGCCTTCATCGACAACGTTCTCTCCGTCGACAAGTTCTCCGAGTACCTGACCGATCCGACACGAACCGTTCTCAAGGTCATTCGCGACGGTTCGATCGTCGGCTACGCGATGCTTGTCGACGACGAGCCCGCCGACCCGGACGTCAAAGCTGCTGTGACACTTCGCCCGACAACGGAACTCAGCAAGTTGTACGTGCTTCCGGGTAACCACGGAACCGGCGCGGCAGCATCCTTGATGGACGCGGTTGTCGACCACGCACGACGCAGCGGAAGTGCCGGGATCTGGCTGGGCGTCAATCAGGAGAACCTGCGCGCCCAGAAGTTCTACGCAAAGCACGGTTTCACACAGGTCGGCACGAAGACTTTCCTCGTGGGCGCACAACTCCACCACGATTTCGTGATGGAGCGCCCCGTCAGCTGACAGGCGTGCAGACTAGCCGGCCGCGACCTCGAAACGAGAAAGTGCGAGCAGACGCGAGGTCGCGCGCAAGTACTTCTTCTTGTACCCACCGGCGAGCATCTCGGGAGTGAAGATCTCGTCGAGGCGTGCGCCGGAAACGGTGACCGGGATGCTCGCGTCGTACAGGCGGTCGGCGAGAACCACGATGCGCAGTGCAACGGACTGATCCGTTGCCGGGTGGACACCGTCGATGAACACGGCCTTCACACCCTCGACCAGCTTGTTGTACCGCGACGGGTGCAGGGTGCTGAGGTGCTTGCACAGCTCGTCGAAGTTGTCGAGCGTGGCGCCGTCGATGGCGTCGGCCCGAGAAACCAACTCCTCCGAGGAGATGGGCTCGGGTGCGGGCGGGAGATCGCGGTGACGGTAGTCGGGGCCGTCGACGCGAATCGTCTCGAAGATCGAGCCGAGCTTCTTGATCTCACGCAGGAAGTCCTGAGCCGCGAAGCGACCCTCCCCGAGCTGGCCGGGAAGCGTGTTCGACGTCGCGACGATGGACACGCCGCGCGCGGAAAGCTCCGAAAGGAGGCGAGAGACGAGCATGGTGTCGCCCGGATCGTCGAGCTCGAACTCGTCGATGCAGAGAACGCTGTGGTCGGCGAGCGCTTCGACCGCTTTGTTGAAGCCGAGAGCGCCGACGACGTGTGTCAGCTCGACGAAGGTTCCGAAAGCCTTCGGCGACGGAACGCTGTGGAAGATCGACGCCAGCAAGTGAGTCTTACCGACACCGAACCCGCCGTCGAGGTACAGGCCGGCGCCGGTCGCCTGGGTCTTCTTGCCGAACAGTCCGCGGCGTCCACCACTACGGATCTTGGTGACGCGCTTGGAGAATTCCTCGGCCTTGGCGACAGCAGCTGCCTGGCTCGGTTCCTTCGGATCAGGAATGTAGGACGCAAAACTCACCTCGTCGAACATTGCGGGAGGCACCATTTGAGCTACCAGTTGATCGGCGGGTACCACCGGGCTGCGATCGACAAGACGTTCATGCATCCGTCAAGGGTATCTACGTGATGTGATCTCTCATGTGCACCGTATGGATATTGCGACCTACTTCACACCAGGCCACGACGACGAACTCCGCGGCTTGTACGCCTATCCGGAGAACCTCTCGCAACCCTGGATGCGCGTGAACTTCGTTTCCAGCATCGACGGGTGCGTCGCCGTCGACGGAGTGAGCGGTGGACTGGGCACACCGGCAGACAAGTCGGTATTCGGGATCTTGCGCGAACTTTGTGACGTCGTCGTGGTCGGCGCAGGCACAGCGCGAGCCGAGAACTACGGGGGTGTGCAGGTCTCGGACGAAGCCCGGGCGCGTCGCACTGCCGACGGCCTCGCTCCGGTCCCACCGATCCTCGTCGTCTCGGCGCACGCGTCGATCGACCCCGAAAGCCGACTCCTTCGCGATACCGAAGTTCCACCGATCCTTGTTGTCGGTCGCGACGCGGACTCCGCGGCAATTTCGGCGCTGAGATCTGCCGGAGCGCAGGTGGAGGTGACGGACTCACCGAACGTCACCAGCGGCGACATCGACAGGGCCTTGTCGGCTCGCAAGCTCCGTCGCGTGCTGTGCGAGGGCGGACCGTCACTTTTCGGGCAGTTGATCGAGGACAATGCCGTCGACGAACTCTGCATCACCACGTCACCTCAACTGGTGGGGAGCAAAGTCGGCCGAATCTCACTCTCCCCCAACGCAATGCCCACAGCCATGCGTCCCGCGCACATTCTCGGTGATACGGACGGCACGATCCTCACTCGATGGGTTCGTCAGCAGCCACGTCGGTGAACCTGGCACTCTGGTCGGCATGCGCAGAGTTGCTTTGATGGCCGTCGTCCTCGCGACGTGTTGTGCGTGCGGCGCCGGTCCGTCGCTTCGGCCCGCCGTCGCGGTCGAAGGCCGCACCGACGGCAGCCCTGCCCAGAGCGAGGGACCGTCGCCCGATGCGCCGCCGGTTGACCCTGGCGTCCCGACCGATGACATACCGTGGCGAGACTGCACCGGCACGTCACTCGCCGACCAGGCTCTCGCGGCGTCGAGCGCCGGCGTCATTCTCGAATGCGCGGAATTCAATGCCCCCATCGACGTGACCGGCGCCATCGACGGCAACTTCACTGCCGGCTTGACCCGCGCTCGGACCTCGTCGACGCCTGCCGACGCGTATCCGATCGTGTTCACATCGGGCACCGATCGTTCGTCGGGAAACTCTCTGGCCATGCTCGCCGCATCCGGCTTGAACACGGTTCTCGCCGAACATCCCGTGGTTGCCCTCGATCGACGCGGAATCGACAGGTCCACCGCAATCGACTGCATGACGCCGGAAATTCGGCGCGGCCTTCACGATCTGGGCCAGTTCGACGCGGATTCCACCGGAGACGCCGCCGATGCGGTCGCGGCCCTCGGTCACGACGCCACCATTGCCTGCACGGACTACCTCGACCCTCAAGAACTGAAGTTCGGCGCCGACTCCGCTGCCGAGGACATCGACGCTCTACGTACACGGTGGGGCGTCGAGACCATCGCTCTGTGGTCGGCAGGGTCCGGCTCGGACATCGCGCTGAGCTATGCGGCGGCCCACCCGAACAACCTCGCGAGGTTGATCCTCGATTCTCCCGCTCCGGTGGCCACCGACGCTGCCACCGAGGCAGAGAGTCGCGTGCAGGGCGAGGAAGCCGCGTTGACCGCGTTCGCTCAGCGATGTGTGGCGCTGAGGTGCTCGCTCGGACCTGATCCGAAGAAATCGGTCACGGACTTGATGGAGCGCGCTCGAGCCGATGAATTCCAGCCGCTGTCCGCCGCTGCGGTGTCGAACGCGATTTCGGCCAGCCTGTGGACTGCCGGAACCAACCGTGAGCAGGAGACCCGCTCACTGTCCGACGCTCTGTCCGCGCTCGGTACCGGCAACGCTTCGCCGATTCGAGAGCGCGCCGCCCGGGCGGAGAACGAGGTGGACGGCGACGGCCAGTTCATCGGACGGTGCACCGACGGCATGCAATGGCCGGGCATCGGGCGTGCGCGCGAGCTTGCGGACACCTGGGGCACCAACTATCCGGTGTTCGGGCGAGAAGCCGCGCTCGGGTTGCTGGCGTGCGCCAGCTGGCCGTCGACCGCCAACTCCCCCCTGCCGAATCAGTTGAAGCCCCCAGTCCTCGTGCTGAGCGGTCAGGGTGACCCGGCCGTCGGGAACTCCGGACTCTCGACCGTCACCGGCGTCGTGACCAATGCAGGATCGCGCTTCGCAACTCTGGACTGGCAAGGTGCGGGTCACCCCGCGGCACAATCCACCTGCGCTCAACAGGCGATGCGCCTCTACCTCAGCGACGCCTCCCTGCCCAGTAACGGAAGCGTGTGCCCGGCCTGACTCGGGCGCTCGTCCACCACGACCGAAAAGGGGTGCATCCCCCGATCACACCCTGCTCCGGTGTACCGTGCCGAAGTGTTCCTTCGACAGCTCGAGCCGCGTACCGGGCGGACAACCCAACAAGTCGTCAACTTCGTTTTGTGGCCGATCGCCGTGATGACAGTGCTCAATCGTGTCATCGTCACAGCAGTCAACGGCGCCATCACCGATGACTTCCGACCGGTCTACAACGCCGCGCTGGCGTTCTGGAACGGGCGCGACGTCTACACCGCAGATTTCAACTCCGTAGACCCCCATTACCTGTACCCACCATCGGGTTCCTTGTTGATGGCACCCCTGGCGATCCTCGATCCCGAGCGCTCACGGTGGCTGTTCATCGGTGTCAATGCCGTCGCCATTCTCGTGGCTCTCTACCTGCTGTTGCGCTTGTTCGACCTGACGATCAGTTCCATCGCGGCGCCGATTCTGGTGCTCGGCGCGTTCATGTCGGAGACGGTCACCAACACGTTGGTGTTCACCAACATCAACGGCCTCGTCCTGCTCGGCGAAGTTGCCTTCCTCCTGTTGCTGATGCGCAAGAAGGATCTGTGGGCCGGCGCCGCGATCGGTCTCACCATCGCAGTGAAACCCACGCTCGCGCCGCTGCTCCTGCTGCCACTCGTTCGCGGTCAGTGGAAGGTGTTCGTCACCGCCCTGGGCATCCCGTTCATTCTCACGGTCGTGGCATGGCCGCTGGCGTCGGATCCGATGGACTTCGTCCGCCGCACCGTCCCGTACCTGCTCGAATCTCGTGACTACTTCAACAGTTCGATTGTCGGAAACGGCGCTTACTTCGGTCTGCCCGAATGGTTGATCCTGCTCTTGCGCGTCGTGTTGGCCGCCATGGTCGTCGTCTCTCTGTGGCTTCTGTACCGCTACTACCGCAACGACGAACTGTTCTTCCTCACCACCGCGACCGGTGTGATCATGACCGCGTCGTTCCTGCTGCCCTCGCTCGGCCAGATGTACTACTCGATGATGCTGCTCCCGCTCCTGATGTCCGTGGTGCTCAAGAACTCGGTCATGCGGAACTGGCCGGCCTGGCTCGCCGTCTACGGCTTCATGACGTTCGACAGCTGGTGGTCGAACCGCTGGCCGACCTTCGGCCGGGCGGCCGAATACACCAAGAGCACCCTCGGCTGGAGCCTTCTGCTGATCGTGATCTTCTGTGTCCTCGGATACCGGTATCTGGTCGCGCGTCGAGAGGGCCGCTTGGATCGGGGAATCGATCCCGCGTACCTCCTCGATCCCCCACTCGATACCGTCTCACCTGCCCACGAAGCCGAAACGGCGACAAAGCATTAGCGTGGAGGCATGAGTTCTTCACACGATGGCATCGACAGCACACCTGAGGTCACGTACACCGAGAGCGAGTGGCGCGAAAAACTGACGCCGGAGGAGTTCGCCGTCCTGCGCCAAGCCGGCACCGAACGCCCCTTCGTCGGCGAGTACACCGACACCACCACGGAAGGTGTCTACTCCTGCCGGGCCTGCGGAGCCGAACTGTTCCGCAGCACCGAGAAGTTCGAATCGCACTGCGGGTGGCCGTCCTTCTTCGATCCGGCGGATTCGGATGCCGTGATCCTGAAGGAAGACAGCTCACTCGGGATGCGCCGCGTCGAGGTCATCTGCAAGAAGTGCCACAGCCACCTCGGTCACGTCTTCGAGGGTGAGGGGTACCCGACGCCGACCGATCAGCGGTACTGCATCAACTCGATCTCGCTAGTCCTCAAGCCCGCTCAGTAGCCAGGTCGTGGGCTACCCCGTGTCACTGGTAGCCCACGATTCGAGACTTTCCACTCAGAAGTCCCAGTTCAGCGCAGTCGGGCTCAGACCGGCCGCATTCAGGTCCTCGTTGCGAGCGACAAGTCCGTCTTTGACGGAACCGATCCCGCCACCGATCGCGCCGGAAGTGATGTCAGTCAACGAGGCGTCGCCGCCCGTGACTTCCTTCGTCACGATCGCAGCGGACGCTCCCGACACCGCGTCGTCGAAGGCGCCCCGCGCGATCTCCTGCACTCTCGAACCGGTCGGGAGCGGGTTCGGGTCAGGGCCGACACGATCCGGCGTCGTCTTCAACCCTCCGTTCGCAAGTCCCTTGATGAAACCGTCGCGCCCCTCGGTCACGACCTTGCCACCGTCGATCGACTGGCGATGATCCATCGTCATCTGCGCGAGTTGAATGGCGAGGCCGGAGAAGATGGCAGCGGCAGCTTCCACTGCCGCAGCCTCGATCACTCGTATCAACAATTGCTGCAACAACATTCGGACCGTGAGTGTTGTTGCGACCTCAGCCGCCACGACCCCGGCGGTACTGACACCCAGTGTCGGGACAGCAGCCGCCACCATGGCGGCAATCTCGAGCGCCAGTGCGCCCAGCGCCGCGAGGATCGACAGTTTGGTGTACTCGATGTCCGTGCCGGTATCGGTGCATGACTGACCCAGTTCGGCCGCGGCAGAGGACAACCGCTCGAAGACCTCCGCAACTCCCCCGGCCTCGGACCAATACCGAGAGAACGAGTCGCCGGCTCGACCGTCGATCGATGCCAGTACTGCCTGCAATCCGTAACCACCGGCAGCGGCCGAAGCCTCGATCCGATCGGCCGCACCTGACCAGGCATCACCCAACCTCCACAGTGCCGTTTCGTCTCCTTGCGGCCAGTCACTGCCCACCGCGACCGACGCAACCGCCTGTAACCAGCCGGGAATCTCGAGTCCCATCAGAGCCCACCCGCCATGTCGTCGGCAAGCGAGGTGTCGATCGATTCGAAACGATCGGTGATCTCGATCAGCGTGGCGGTCAATTCGCGGAGCGCGCCCGCGACCAGT
>NZ_LVCT01000297.1:0-12048 GCF_001647205.1 Rhodococcus sp. EPR-134 | reverse complement strand
CCACCGCGAAGGCTGGTGCAGCACTTTTCATCGCGGCCACATTCACGCCCAGTTCAGACATTGCCGGAGCTCCTCAGAACGGTGCGGTCCCAGTTCTCGTCGCAGGAAGCCGGTGTGGAGCTCGGACGAGGTTCGAGAATCTCGCGCAATCCGAGCACGCCCGGAACCAGATCCGGCAAGTCGATTCCGGCCGCCTCCGTGAGCGGCTTCGTCATCTCGGCAACCTGTCGGCGTATGTCTTCTGCCGCAGACGCGGCCGTAGCCAGGATCAGATTCCCCAACGCTGCCGGCGAATGCTTGGCGTAAGAACTCCCCGAGAGATCGACTCCCACCACCGCCCCCGAGGCGTCGACGACGATTTCCACGCTGCCGTCACTCGAACGCGCGCTCGCCGTCGCTCGAGCGATCCTCTCCTGCAAGTCCGCCAGCGATCGAGTCCGCTCCAACAGAACGTGCTGCATCGAATCGATCTGAGCCCGAAGTACTTCGACTTGCCCCCGCATCGAACCAACATCCGCTGCACTCACGATGGCCCCCACCTTCGATAGATCGTGACACCTGATTCAGGCGCTCACGAGGTTCGACGCGAGAGGTGGCCGATCGGTTCCGTCAGCGTGAACGAAGCACGGGCGGATCGAATGCCTTGACCGGCGGCAGGGCCCCGTCGAATTTCTCGATCTGCACCAGAACGTGCTGGCCGGTGCACCCGTGCGAGAGTGACGACGTGCCGACGTCCGGTGTCAGAACGTTGGGATTGCCGTGCACACACAGAGAGTCGGGATCGGCAGGATCGAGCGGGTCGTACCAGGCACCGGTGGAAAGTTGGACGACGTCGCTCCGCAAGTCCGAGTCGACGATCACACCAGCAAGGCACGCTCCGCGATCGTTGAACACCCGCACCACGTCTCCTGCCGAGACGCCGCGCGCGGCCGCTGCATCGGGGTGCATACGAATCGGCTCGCGTCCCTGAATCTTCGACGCCTGGCTCGCAGCGCCGTGATCGAGTTGGCTGTGCAGACGCGTCTTGGGCTGATTGGCGATCAAGTGAAGCGGGAATTGCGAGGCTCGCGGTCCACCCAGCCACTCGTCGGGCTCGTACCAGCGCGGATGGCCGGCGCAGTCGTCGTAGCCGAAGGACTCGATGGTCTCGGAGAAGATCTCGATCTTCCCACTCGGAGTCGAGAGCGGATATTTCTCGGGATTCTCACGGAAGTCACCGAAGAGCACGAGGTTGTCTTCGGTTCGCATCCGGTAGTGCCCTTCTGCCCAGAAGTCCTCGAACGTCGGTGTGTTGCCGCCGTCTGCATCGACGAACGGCCGCCATTGACCGTAGAGATGCTCGATCCACTCCTGTGAGGATCGCCCCTCGGTGAACTGTTCCCCGAATCCGAGCGCAGAAGCGAGAGCGGCAAACGTGTCGTAGTCGTCACGCGAGTTCTCGAAAGGTGGAACGACCTGCTGCATCGCGACCAGAAGCGGGTCGTTTCGAGTGCAGCTCAGGTCATTTCGTTCGAGCGACGTGGTCGACGGGACAACGATGTCGGCGTTGCGGGCCATCGGCGTCCAGTACGGATCGTGAACGACGATCGTGTCCGGACGCGCAAATGCCCGTCGCAGCCTCGGGAGATCCTGATGGTGGTGAAACGGATTGCCACCGGCCCAATAGACCAACCGGATGTCGGGATAGGTCAAGCGCCGGCCGTCGTAATCGAACTCCTCCCCGGGCGAAAGCAGCAGGTCGGAAATCGCGGCTACCGGAATGAAATCCGACACCGGATTCACACCTTGCGAGAAGGTCGGCAAGGGATACGGCACCGGAGCCAGACCCGGCTCGTTCATCGAACCGTAGCCGTGCCCGAAACCTCCACCCGGAAGCCCGAATTGGCCGAGCATCGCTGCGAGTGTCACGCCCATCCACGGTGCCTGTTCACCGTGTTTGATGCGTTGCAACGACCACGTGACGGTCACCAGCGTCCGGCCAGACGCCATTCTCCGAGCCAGGTCGGTGATGAACTCCGCCGACACACCGGAGATCTTCTGCGCCCAGCGCGGATCCTTCGGTACACCGTCGGAACGTCCGAGCAGGTAGTCCTCGAAGCGTTCGTAACCGACGCAGAAACGGCCCAGGAAATCGCGATCGTGCAGGTCCTCCGACGCCAGGACAAACGCCAGGGCAAGCATGATTGCAACGTCGGTTCCCGGAACGGGTGCGATCCACTCGCAGTCACCCTCGACGTCGTCACGCAACGGACTGAAGGAGACGATCTTTCCGCCGCGGGCACGAAACGCGTCGAGCGCCCCGCGCGTCGGATGATCGCTCGTACCACCGGCATTGACTCCGGTGTTCTTGATCGGCACTCCTCCGAACGAGACGAGGAGATCGGAGTGCTTCGCGATGACGTCCCACGACGTGGAGCGCGCGAACAACTTCCAGTGCGTTCCGACCACACGCGGCATGATGACGCCGGTGGCACCGAGCGAGTAGCTGTGAACTGACTTGGTGTATCCACCCAGCTGATTCAGAAATCGGTGAACTTGGCTCTGCGCGTGATGGAATCGGCCGGCGCTGGCCCAGCCGTACGAGCCGCCGAAGATCGCGTTGTTTCCGTGCGCGTCGACCACGCGACGCAGTTCACGCGAGAGGAGTTCGGTCAGTTCGTCCCAGGAGACCGAGACGAATTCGTCGGCTCCACGTCGGTCGCTGGGACCCGGCCCGTTCTCGAGCCAACCCCGACGCACCGCCGGGCCCGAAACACGAGCCCGACTGCGCACCGAACCGGCGAGGTTCCCGAGCATCGGCGAAGGATTCGCATCACCCTCGTACGGATGCACGGCGGTCACCTCGCCGGCGACCGATTCGGCGGTGAACATTCCCCAATGGGACATGTGTTGACGACGCCGGTTCGGTGCAGTTGTCACAGAAACTACTTTCGAAGCAGATCAGGGAAGGGAAAGGACCAGCTTCTCGATGTCCACGCGCGGGCCGGTGAAGAACGGCACCTCTTCGCGAACGTGCAAGCGAGCTTCGGTGGCACGTAGATCGCGCATCAGATCGACGATACGAATGAGCTCGGGTGCTTCGAACGCGAGAATCCACTCGTAGTCCCCCAGGGCGAAGGCCGGGACCGTGTTGGCGCGAACGTCCTTGTACGAACGAGCAGCCATACCGTGATCGGCGAGCATCTTGCGACGCTCCTCGTCGGGGAGCAGGTACCACTCGTACGAGCGGACGAACGGGTAGACGCAGATGTAGTCGCCCGGATCCTCACCCGCGATGAACGAGGGCACGTGGCTCTTGTTGAACTCCGCGGGGCGGTGCACCGCCGAGTTGCTCCAGATGGGAGCACTGGCCTGTCCGAGGACGGTGGTGCGACGGAAATCCGCGTACGCGGCCTGCAGTTCCTCGATGGTGGCCGCGTGGGTCCAGATCATGAAGTCCGCGTCGGCGCGCAGGCCGGCGACGTCGTAGATCCCGCGAACCACGACGCCCTTGTCTTCGAGACCCTCGAAGAACAAGCGGGCGTCCTTGACCGCAGCTTCCCGATCATCGCCCAGCACACCGGGTTCCACCTGGAACACGGAGAACATGAGGTAACGGATTTCAGAGTTCAGTTTGTCGAAATCAAGGCGTGCCATGGGTCTATCGTGCCACTCGCTCGAATATCCGTGTAGCCGCCGTCGTGCCGACTGCGACACACGCCGGAACCCCAACGCCGTGCAGCCACGACCCGGCCAGGGCGAGGCCGTCGAACTGCGTCATCCCGGACTCGATTTCAGCCACGATTTCCGTGTGACCTGGGGCGTATTGGGGAAGACCTCCGTGCCACCGCTGTACGAAGGTCGCGCCTGGCTCCTCGGTGATTCCGGTCACGGTCTCGAGATCGGCGCGCGCGAAGTCGATCAACTCACCATCCGGCCGGTCGACGATCTCCGATGCACCGAATCGACCGAACGACACCCGAACGAGGTGCTCACCGCGATCAGCGAGGTGTGTCCACTTTCGGCTCGACAGCGTGAACGCCTTGGCGGTCAGGTCGGCGTCGGTGGCTACCAGGATCCCTGAATTCTGCGGAAGTTCGACCTGCCCGGACAACCGGAGCGCCACCACCGCGGACGACGCCAGTTCGATCCGAGCGACGGTACTCGCAACATCCGCATCGACTCCGGCCAACAGCGCCGCCGCGCGCGGCGCCGGGACGGCCAGAATCACCGCGTCGACGCTTCCGAGCGGATCGACGTTCCAACCAGCCCCTTCGCTGCGCAACCCGGAAGCCTCGCCACGGACGAAGGTCGCGTCGGCGGCCTGCTGCAGCGCATCGAGCAGGATGCCGTACCCGTCTCTGAGCGCTCCGAACACCGGCCCCGGTGCAGGCGTCGGCAATGCGGCTGCGACTGCATCCGTGAGGCTCCGAGAGCCCGCATCGAGGGCCGCAGCGAGTGTCGGCAAAGCTGCACGCACGCCGATGGTCTCCGCCAGCCCCGAGTACACCCCACCGAGAAGCGGATCCACCGATCGGCTGACCACCTGATCACCGAATCGCTGCGAAACCAGTTCGGCAACACTGCAATCGGAACCGCGGGTCCACTCCAGCGGGACGCCGGCCTCGGCCGCTATGCGCGCCAGGGTCTGCTCGTCGACAAGATCTCGAACCGACTCCGCCGAAGCCGGGATTCCCATCAGGGTTCCGGTCGGCAACCGATTCAGTGAGCCCTGAGACCAGATCAACGGACTCAGGCCCGCGGGATAGACGATCTGATCGGTCAGTCCCAGCTCGGCGAGAAGCGCGGGAACCTCGGGCCGACGAGCGATGAAAGCCTCGGCACCGATGTCGATCGGTCCGCCGCCCAGATCAATCGTTCGCAGCTTCCCGCCCAGCCGCGGTGAGTCGTCGACGATCGTGATGTCCGCTTCGGAGCCCAGACTGCGCCGAAGCCGGTACGCGGCAACCAGACCGGAGATTCCGCCTCCGATCACCGCGACCGACGGCCGAGTCGTTGTCACAGCGAGTGCACCAGCTCCACCGCCGAGGTGATCGCTGTGGGATCGGTGTCGGGAAGAACTCCGTGGCCGAGGTTGAAGATGTGGCCGATGGCACCGGCCTCGATCGCGCGGTCCCCTTCGGCGGCGATCCGGCGCACCTCACGATCGATCACCTCGGGGCCCGCGAACAGTACGGCGGGATCGAGATTGCCCTGCAGCGCCTTACCCGGACCGACACGACCAGCCGCGACGTCGAGCGGAATCCGCCAGTCGACACCCACGACGTCGGCGCCTGCCTCCCCCATCGCGCCGAGAAGTTCACCGGTGCCGACACCGAAGTGGATACGCGGGACGCCGGCAGCGGCAACCTCGGCGAACACTCGCTCGGAATGCGGGAGAACAAATTCCCGGTAATCGGCCAGCGAGAGCGCGCCGGCCCACGAGTCGAACAGCTGGACCGCGTCGACGCCCGCCTTGAGCTGCGCCTGCAGGAAGCAGATCGTGGTGTCGGCCAAGCTTCCGAGCAACGCGTGCCAGGTCTTCGGATCGGAGTGCATGAGCGCTTTGGTCTTCTCGTGGTTCCGGCTCGGACCACCTTCGACCAGATACGACGCCAGAGTGAACGGCGCTCCGGCAAAGCCGATCAGCGGCGTGGAGCCCAACTCGGTGGTGAGAAGCCGAACGGCCTGCGCGATTGCGCCTACCTCTTCGGGGACCAGTCGCGGAAGTGCTGCAACGTCGGCGATGGAGCGAATCGGATTGGCCACCACCGGTCCGACGCCGGCAACGATGTCGAGATCGATTCCTGCGGCTTTGAGTGGAACGACGATGTCCGAGAACAGGATTGCCGCGTCCACGTCGTGACGGCGCACCGGTTGCATCGTGATCTCACAGACCAGCGCCGGATCGAAACAAGATTCCAACATGCCGATCCCGGCGCGGATCTCGCGGTACTCCGGCAACGAACGCCCGGCCTGACGCATGAACCACACCGGCCGTCGACTCGGAGTGCGTCCGGTCGCCGCGGCAAGCAACGGTGCGTCGGGCAAGACTCGCCGAGCGCTGTACTCCGCCGACCCGGTAATGCCTGAATTCATGTTGTCCAACCCGCTCATCAGTCCTCGCGCTCTCCGCCAACGTGTGTCTTCGATCGACTCAATGCTGCCACGTCCCACACTCGGGATCGGACACCCGAGCGGTTCGTGAGCGGCCACACACCCGAGCCACACTCGGTCGGCGCGCCTCCACCTCCCCGCCCGCATCCCCGACTAACGTCCTGACCTGTGACGACATCCGGATCGACAGCCGACCCGGCCGAGTTCCGTGCCGCCGTGGAGGCGATGACCGCTGCGCGGGTTCGGCCCGAGATAGAGGTCGGTCCTATCCGCCCGCCGCAGCGTCTCGCTCCGTACAGCCACGCGGTGGGGGCCGAGGTTCTCCACCCGGACTCCGACGTCGTGGCCGAGCAGTCCGAAGGTGACGCTTTCGGCCGCCTGATCCTGTTGTTCGATCCGGACGGCGACGAGGCGTGGAACGGCACCATGCGGTTGGTGGCGTACATCCAGGCCGATCTCGACGAAGCCGTCGCCGCGGATCCACTACTTCCCGAAGTAGCCTGGAGTTGGCTGGTGGACGCTTTGGAGGCCGGACCGGAACCTTTTGTGGCCCTGGGCGGTACGGTCACAGCTACAACTTCCGTGCGGTACGGCGACATCGCCGGACCTCCGCGAGCCCATCAACTGGAGTTGCGAGCGTCCTGGACTGCAACTTCGTCCGAATTGGCTCACCACGTCGAGGCTTTCTGCGAGGTTCTCGCGTACGCGGCGGGGCTTCCGCCTGCCGGGATAACCACGCTGTCGCGGCAGAACGACTAACTCTGTCACTCGTTTGAGCATTCCCCCGGAAAAATACTAGAACCTGTTCTAGAATAAGTCATGCAACGTCTCAGCGGACTCGACGCGACCTTCCTCTACTTGGAAACACCGACCCAGCTATTGCACGTTTGTGGACTTGTCCTGCTCGACCCCACGACCATCCCGGGCGGCTACGACTACCGGAAGCTGCTTCGCGAGTTGGACTCGCGAATGGCCACCATGCCGACGTTCCGGCGCAAACTCAAAGATTCCCGTCTCAATCTCGACTACCCCGTGTGGGTCGACGATCACGATTTCGACATCGAGCGGCACTGCCACCGGACCGCGGTACCTGCTCCCGGCACACACGCGGAACTGGCAGAGCTCGCCGGACACATCGCGAGCCAACCGCTGGATCGTTCCCGACCGCTGTGGGAGATGTGGGTGATCGAGGGACTTGCCGACGGACAGATCGCCGTCATGTCGAAGATCCATCACAGCGCTGCCGACGGTGTCACCGGCGCGAACATCCTGGCTCAGCTGTGCAGTCTCGAACCGGATTCACCGGCGCTCGTGGATCCCACCGCACAGGGTGCGGGCGACGCGGGAACGCTGGACATCGCCATCGGCGGACTCATGGCCGTCATCGCCCGACCCGCAAGAATTGCCCGTCTGGTCCCCGGCGGAATCGCCATGCTCCCGAAGTGGGTGACGCGTGCACGAAAGGGTGAAGCGATGCCTGCTCCGTTCACCGCGCCGCGGACCTCGTTCAACGGCGCGATCACCGGTCACCGCAACGTCGCGTTCAGCCAACTCGATCTCGCGAAGGTCAAAGCCGTCAAGGACCGTCACGGGGTCAAGGTCAACGACGTGGTTCTCGCGCTCTGCGCCGGGGCACTGCGTAAGTATCTGGAGGACCGGGACGAGCTGCCGGAGGATTCCCTCGTCGCCATGGTGCCGGTGTCGGTCCACGGCAAATCCGATCGTCCGGGCACGAACCAGATCTCGGGCATGTTCACGCAACTCGGCACCCAGATCGCCGATCCGGTCGAACGCCTGCACGCAATCAGCGATTACAACGCCACCTCGAAGAATCACAACGAGGCTCTGGGCGCGAACATGCTCCAGGACTGGTCGCAGTTCGCTTCGCCGGCGGTGTTCGGCGCCGCCATGCGCGTGTACTCGTCGCTCAAACTCGCCGAGCGTCACCCCGTCGTGTCCAACCTGGTCGTGTCGAATGTGCCTGGACCGCCGGTCCCGCTCTACTTCCTCGGTGCCCAGATCAAGGGAATGTTCCCGCTCGGCCCGATCTTTCACGGAGCAGGTCTCAACGTGACGGTGATGTCTCTCGACGGAAAACTCGACGTCGGCATCGTCAGTTGCTCCGATCTGGCCCCCGAATTGGACCAGCTCGCGCAAGGTTTCGGAGCCGCACTCGACGAACTGTTCGACGCTGAGGTGACAACCCCGGCCCCGACTGCGACGTAGAGTCAGTGACCATGTCCGAAGTCACCGATGATGCAACCGAGCCCACCTCCGACGTAGTTCCGCTGCTCGTTCCGCGTGACGGAGTTCCGGACGTCATCACCACTGCCGCCGGTGTCGCCGACGCCGCGGCCGCGCTGGCCTCCGGCCACGGCCCGCTCGCCGTGGACGCCGAGCGCGCATCCGGATTCCGCTATTCGGCACGGGCGTACCTGATCCAGCTTCGACGCGAAGGAGCAGGATCGTTCCTGCTCGACCCGATTCCGACAGCGCAAGACCTGCAGCCGTTGGCCGAGGTGATCAACCCGTTGCAATGGGTGCTGCACTCTGCCGATCAGGATCTCCCCGGCCTCGCCGAACTGGGCCTGACGCCGGCCGAGCTGTTCGACACCGAACTGGCCGGACGACTGGCCGGGTTCGAGCGAGTCGGACTCGCCGCGATCGTGGAACGAACCCTGCGAGTGGAACTTCGCAAGGGTCACGGGGCTGCGGACTGGTCGACACGTCCGCTGCCGGACGCCTGGTTGAACTACGCCGCCCTCGACGTCGAAGTGCTTCTCGAACTACGCGACGCAATGGAAGCCGAACTCGAATCCCAAGGCAAGCTCGAGTGGGCGAAGGAAGAGTTCGAGTACATCCGTCTGGCCGGCCCGCCCAAGCCCAAACCGGACCGCTGGCGTCGTACGTCGCACATCACCTCACTCAAGACCACCCGTCAGTTGGCGGCAGTACGGGCGCTGTGGCAGGCGCGCGAGGATCTCGCACGCAAGCGCGACGTGTCTCCGAGTCGGGTTCTTCCTGACTCCGCGATCATCGATGCCGCTCTCAAAGATCCTCGGTCGCTGGATGCGCTCCGCTCGCTTCCCGTCTTCGGCGGACCACGTCAACGCCGGTATTCGCGTATCTGGATGGATGCACTGGAAGCCGCGCGCAGGCTCCCCGACAGCGAGCTTCCGCCGAAAACCCCGCCCATCGTCGGGCCGCCCGCTGCCGGTCGCTGGGCCCGCCAGGATCCAGCGGCGGCTGATCGGTTGACCGCGGCGCGCGCAGCACTGTCGGACCTGAGCAAAGAGGTTTCGGTGCCCGTGGAGAATTTGCTCCAACCCGACCTGGTCAGGCGCCTGTGCTGGGACTGGAAACTGGAACCCGACTCGGACATCGCCGAAGTCGAGAGTGCGATCGAGACCAAGCTCACTTCCGGTGGCGCACGTGGCTGGCAACGCACTTTGACCGTTCCCGTCCTCGCCGAGGCACTGAACTCCGTGGTCCCGGCCGAGCCCGAAGTGGAAGAGCCGGAATCCTGACCTGACCCCGGTGTGAGGTTGGAGCAATTCGGCACGTTAAGTTACCGGTCAGTAATGGGCAGTAGTACGCTCGATACGAGGCCGGACGCCTGGCCGTGATCGCCGAACCAACGTCTCACCGCCCTTCGGTGCGGTGGGCAGCTCCATCAGGAGGAATTCGCGTGGCTCCATCCACAAACAACCAACGCAACGTCGTCTTCGTCGACGGCATTCGCACCCCGTTCGGCAAGGCCGGCCCGAAAGGCATGTACGCCGACACGCGCGCAGACGATCTCGTCGTCAAGGCGATTCGTGAGCTGCTTCGCCGTAACCCGCAGCTCGATCCCGCACGGATCGACGAAGTTGCTGTCGCAGCCACCACGCAGACCGGCGACCAGGGCCTGACCATCGGCCGCACCGCTGCGATCCTCGCCGGTCTCCCCGAAACCGTTCCAGGATTCGCCATCGACCGCATGTGTGCCGGCGCGATGACCGCCGTCACCACGACCGCGTCGGGCATCGGCTTCGGCCAGTACGACGTCGTGATCGCCGGTGGCGTCGAGCACATGGGTCACCACCCGATGGGTGAGGGCGCAGACCCCAACCCGCGTTTCCTCGCCGACCGCCTGGTCGACCCGAGCGCCCTCGTGATGGGTAACACCGCCGAAAATCTGCACGACCGGTTCCCGACCATCACCAAGGACCGCACGGACGCCTACGCCGTCAACAGCCAAAACAAGTACGACGCTGCCAAGAAGGCCGGCTTCATCGCCGACACCCTGGTCCCCGTCGCCACCCGCAGTTCCGCGGGCTGGGGTCTGGCCACCGAAGACGAGCCGCCGCGCCCCGGAACCACCGTCGAAGATCTCGCGAAGCTCAAGACGCCGTTCCGCCCGGCCGGACGCATCACCGCCGGTAACGCAGCCGGACTCAACGACGGTGCCACCGCAGCACTGCTCGCCGGTGAGGACACCGCAGCCGAGCTCGGCCTGCCGGTCGGCATGCGCATGGTGGGCTTCGCCTACCAGGGCGTCGACCCCGCCGTCATGGGCATCGGCCCGGTTCCCGCCACTGAGAAGCTGCTGGCACGCACCGGCCTCAAGATCGAGGACATCGGACTCTTCGAGATCAACGAGGCGTTCGCCGTTCAGGTCCTCGCGTTCCTCGAGCACTACGGAATCGCCGACGACGACCCGCGCGTCAACCAGTGGGGCGGCGCCATCGCATGTGGCCACCCCCTCGCTTCCTCGGGCGTTCGCCTGATGACGCAGCTCTCCCGCCAGTTCGCGACGCGTCCCGACGTGCGCTACGGCTTGACCACCATGTGCATCGGCCTCGGCATGGGCGGCACCGTCATCTGGGAGAACCCGAACCACGCTGACTACCAGGCAGGAGTTAACTAAATGTCTGATATTGCAACAGCATTCGCCGACGAGGTCGTGACGAACGCCTACACGAAGATCATCTCGGTCCCCGGCGTCGAGGGCCCGTTTGCACTGATCACCCTCGACAACGGCTTCGACCACACCAAGCCGTCGTCCTTCGGTCCCGGCGGACTCGCAGCATTCGACGCCGCCCTCGACGAAGCCTTTGCCGCCAACCCGGTTGCCATCGCCGTCACCGGCAAGCCGTTCATCTTCGCCGCCGGCGCGGATCTCAAGGGTGTTCCCGCGATCACCTCTCGTGAGCAGGGACTCGAGCTGGGCCGCTTGGGTCACAAGGTGTTCCGACGCCTGCGTGAGTCGTCCGTTCCCACGTTCGCCTTCATCAACGGTGTCGCTCTGGGCGGCGGCCTCGAAGTAGGCCTGCACAGCCACTACCGCACGGTTGCCGCCAATGCGGGCGCACTGGGTCTTCCGGAAGCATTCCTCGGTCTGGTCCCCGGTTGGGGCGGAACGCAGTTGCTCCCCAACCTCGTCGGCCCGTCGAACGCCGTCACCGTGGTTATCGAGAACTCGCTGAACCAGAACAAGGTGCTCTCCCCCAAGAAGGCACTCGAACTCGGCGTCGTCGACGTCGTTCTCGATTCTGCCGACTTCATCGAGCAGTCCCTCGCCTGGGCGTCGCAGGTCCTCGCCGGCACAGTGACCCCCGCTCGCCCCGAGATCGATCGTGGCCAGGGCTGGGACGACGCGATCGCTCGTGCGAAGGCGATCGTCGACGGCAAGACCAAGGGCAACGCTCCCGGCGCCGTCAAGGCCGTCGAGTTGCTCGAACTGGCTCGCAGCACCGACATCACCGATGCCGCCTCGCTCGACAAGGGCTTCGCGGCCGAGGACGAGGCTCTTGCCGACCTCCTCCTGACGGACGAACTCCGCGCGGGTCTGTACGCCTTCGATCTGGTGAACAAGCGCGCCAAGCGTCCCGCCGGAGCACCCGACCGCTCGCTCGCTCGTAAGGTCAGCGGCGTCGGCATCGTCGGCGCCGGCCTCATGGCCAGCCAGCT
>NZ_LVCT01000296.1:0-9983 GCF_001647205.1 Rhodococcus sp. EPR-134 | reverse complement strand
ACCGAGATCGAGAAGCTCCAGGGCAAGGGACGCCTGTCCCCCGACGCTGCGAACCGCCTCAAGGCGCTCGTCTCCGGCTCCCTCGACAAGGCCGCGTTCGCCAAGACCGACTTCGTCATCGAAGCCGTCTTCGAGAACATGGACGTCAAGAAGAAGGTCTTCGCGGAACTCGAGCAGTTCATCGCTCCCGAAACCATCCTCGCCACCAACACGTCTTCGCTCTCCATCACGGAGATGGCGTCCGGCCTCGAACATCCCGAGCGTGTGGTCGGCTTCCACTTCTTCAACCCGGTGGCCGTTCTTCCCCTCCTCGAGATCATCCAGGGCAGCAAGACCGATGATGCCACTCTGGCAACGGCTTTCGCCACCGCGAAGTCGCTGAAGAAGTCCGCCGTCCTCTGCGGCGACAAGGCCGGCTTCGTCTTCAACCGCCTCGTCACCCGCACCTTGGGTGAGGTCATGTCCGCCGTCGACGAAGGCACCCCCTTCGACGTCGCAGACAATGCCATCGCCGAACTCGGCATGCCCATGTCGCCGTTCACCTTGCTGGCACTCGTCGGACCCGCAGTGGCACTGCACACCGGCGAGACCCTGCAGGAGTCGTACCCGGACCGGTTCAAGAGCTCACCCGGACTCGAAGCACTCGTCGAGGCCCGCAAGCCCGGCGTGTGGACCTGGGGCGAGAACGGTCAGGCCGTCGACCCCGAGGTCGCCGCACTGTGGCCGCAGGGTGACAAGGTGTCCACTTCGGAAGAGGTCCTCGAGCGCACACGTCGTGCATTTGCCGAGGAAATTCAGATCATGCTCGACGAGGGCGTCGTAGCGGCAGCCGAGGACATCGACCTCTGCCTGCTGCTCGGCGGCGGATTCGGATTCTGGAACGGCGGCATCACGCCGTACCTGGACCGGACCGGTACCTCCGAGGCCGTCAACGGCAAGCGCTTCCTCGCGCCCGGTGTTGCCAGCGTCTGAGTCAGTCGATCGACCCGTCACGGACGGCGTGCCCTCGGGTACGCCGTCCGTGACGTTCTGCAGGCTCAGAAGAGTGTTCCCACATCGTCTTTCACGATGTTCTCGAGCGCGCGCTCCGCCACTGCGGCGATAGTCATCGACGGATTGCACGCAGCGGAGTTTCCCGGCAGCAGAGCGCCGTCGAGCACGTACAACCCCCGCTGGCCCAGAACCCGCCCATCAAGATCGCACACCGAGTTCATGCAGGCACCGCCTAGGGGATGCCAGGTGGACGGCAGTAACGCGTTGGTGTCGGTGAGCAGTCCTCCTGCCGCGATCTGCTGGGCCGCAGGTCCGATGTGGCCTTGCTGGATCGCCGAATCCCCGTCCTTCGGCCAACGGAGCACCGCCTCACCCCGCGCCGAGTCGTACACGAACCGACCTCGGTCGCGGCTCACACCGAATCCGACCATCACCGTGCTGTGAGCGTCGAACGCAACGGGCGGGAACGACGCCTGAATGACGGTGAACGCGTTATGCGGGTCGTCCCAGTTCCGGCTGCCGTAGACGACCGGCCCGCCCTGCGTCGCACCGAAGTTCTCGGCGAGATCCGACCAGATGTAGATCCGATCGGCATTGGTCCCCCACCCTGCGCCGAGCTCGTCCGGCAGATCCGTGATCCGCCCCGTCGCCGCGGCGCGGACCAGGAGTTTGGTGGTGTTCATGCTGCCTGCAGCCATCACGAGCGCATCCGTCGTCAAGATCTTGTTCTCGAGAATCTTGCCGGAAATGTCGGTCCGGTCCACGTACACGCGCCACCGCCCGTCGGCGACCCGCTCGACATCGGTGACCTGGTGCAGAGTCTCCACATTCACCAATCCGGTCGCTTCCGCAGCCGCAATGTAGGTGACATCCACCGAATGCTTGCCACCGTTGTTCACACCGAGCGCGCCGTCACCGTTGGTGTAAGACGGCTTCATCTCACCCCTCAGTTCGGCCAACGCGAAGTTCCAGTCGATCGGCATCGGAATCTTCGACACGGGTAGACCGGAACGCGTTGCGTTACGCGCGAATACACGTGCCGCCTCGTAGTTCGGGCTGGAAATCAGTTCGTCTGGTGCAGTTTCCACTTGCAGCATCCGCGCCACCCGCGGGTAGTGGACGCGGTCCATTCGTGCGTAATCGAGCTCCTCCGGAAAGTGCGTGTTGAAGACCGCTTCTTCCGGTTGCAGCGTCATCCCTTGGTACACAAGCGATCCGCCGCCCACACCGGCTGCGCAGATCGCGGTCATGTTCTCACCGATCACCGTCTCCAACAAACCCGCGTATGGCTCGAAGATCGCCGGCCTGCCGAACAGAGTCGGGTTGGACTGATGCCAGAGGATGCGCTTGTCCGGACTGCCTGGGTGCGGAAAAGTCTCGGCATTCTGCCCGGTCTGCCACCGAATCCCTCTCTCCAGCAAAGTGACCGGAACCCCCGCCTCGGCCAGGCGAAGTGCCGTCACCCCGCCGCCGAATCCCGACCCCACGACGACGACACGGTGTTCCTCACGGGTCAGCGGAATCCCTGTTGCAGCCTTGGCAGTGCGTGGCGCCATCATCGCGACTCCCACGGCGGCCGTACCGGCCAAGAACGATCTACGTTTCACTCCGGACATGACTGGTGCTCCCTCGAAGAATGTCGCCAGAGAATTCCGGGCACGCCAAAACTAGACACTCTAACGCTCGAGTGTCAAGGTTTTGGCGGACCAGGCAAGGAACTACGAGGTCGACCGGATTGCGGGCCCGAGCCACCTCGAGAGAAAGGCCCGCAAGGAGTCGTCGGAATGTACGAGGTCACTGTCGAATGCAACAACCGAAAGCCCCAGTCGCACGGCAATTTCCACTATCTCATCCAACTCCGCCTCGGTGGCGAGGCCACGTTCGACCATAGGGGTGAGCATCTGACCAGCGAAAGGTATTGCTCGACTCATCATTTCGAGATCGAAGACAGGGTTTCCCCGCTCGGCGAGGAGCAGAGTCGCGAGCACCGGGTGAGCACGCACGGCAGTTCGCGCGGCAACGATGAATTCGACGACGTAGTCACACGCCGTGTCGACCGACTCCACCTGTGCCGTGATCTCCCCGAGAACCTCGACAGCGAGACCGCCCATCGCCTGGGAGACGACCTCTTCACGTGTGCCGAAAATCGAGTACACCGTCTGGCGCGAGACACCGGCCGCGGTGGCAACTGCGGCAATGTTCACAGCGTCGAATCCGCCACCTTCGATCAGTCCGAGGGCGGCACCGAGAATCTTCTGCTGTGATCGCACGAGGAAAGTATTGCCCACCGAAACGGTGCACTGAGAAACGCGGTCCAGATCCGACTCCCACCTGCATAAACGGCACAATCGGTTTCGTTTGGCTGCCGAAATTCAGTAGGTTAGGCTGCCCTTCATGAAAACTTCTGTTCGGGGCTTCACTGCCCTCGGTGCGGCTGCAATCGCGGTCACCGCACTTGTCTCGTGCTCCTCGGATTCAGGCACATCCACGCCATCCCAAGGTACGGACGGATTCCCCGTCAGCATCGAGAACACCTTCGGCACCACGACCATCGACTCGAAGCCCGAGCGCGTCGTCACCCTCGGATGGAACGCGCAGGACATCCTGTACGCACTCGATCTGACTCCGGTCGGACAGCCCAAGTACACCTACGGCGCGGACGACAACGGCGTCATGCCCTGGGCGCAGGACTACTTCGACGCGGACAAGACAACGCTCTTCGACATGCCGGCCAGCGGAGAACCGCCGATCGAGTCCATCGCGTCGTTGACCCCCGACGTCATCCTCGCGCCGTACGAGGGCTTCGAGGAATCCGTCTACAACCAACTGAGCAAGATCGCACCGACGGCCGCCTACCCCGGCGCGGCCTGGCAGACATCCTGGCAGGACCAGACCCGCATCGTCGGCAAGGCAGTCGGCAAGAGCGAAGAGGCCGACAAGCTCGTCGACGGCCTCGACGCGACTCTCGCCGATACCGCCACAGCCCACCCGGAGTTCGCCGGAAAGACATTGGCAGTGGTCAACTTCGACACCGATTCGAGCAACATCAACGTCTATCTGCCCACTGATCCGCGGGTCCAGGTGCTGACCGAACTCGGGTTCGTCAACGCACCGGGCGTCGAGAAGCTAGCCGCGGACAATGCAGGTGGATCGTTCTTCAAGACGATCTCCTACGAGAACATCGCCGACATCGACGCCGATGTGATCGTCGGCTTCACCGACGGCTCCGGTGATCCGTCCGGCATACCCGCAGTCGGTGGACTCGGCGCGGTCAAGCGTGGATCCACCGCATTCCTCAGCGACACCCGGGTCATCGGCGGACTGAGCAACGTCAACGTCCTGAGCACGCCGTGGGTCCTCGGCCAGATCACACCGACGTTGAGCGAAGCCGCAAAGCGCGCCTCCGCCTAGAAACGAGATTTTCCCGACAACCCTCTCCGGCGTGATCCGTATCGAACGGCTCGCCGGAGAGGCGGGTGACCCGGAAATTCATGGCGAAGGATCTCGAAGACATTGCAGCAAAAGCCGAGCGCCGCTCGGGCGAGTAAAGCGCCCTCACCTGCACTTACCATATTGTTTGCATACTAACTGCAATCAATACGACATTACTGTGTCAAGCTGATTCGCTGCGGGAATGGACTCAGCTGGGTAACGGCGCGTGAGTCCCCGCCAAATCTGCCCCGGTGGGCGTAGCGTGCAGAGTGCTCGCGGATGGATCGGCGCATCGGGGTGTCGACCGTAGGGCCTTTGAGGGGGCAGGAATGGCATTCAGCGGAACCGCCTCCGGCGGAGGATCAGGCGCTACTCGCGCCGACGTCGGACATGCAGTGCTCTTCGCCGGCGCCGCCGCGCTCGGCGGTTTTCTGTTCGGATACGACACCGCCGTCATCAACGGGGCGGTCGGTGCGATCCGAGACAAGTACGACATCGGCGCCTCGGGCACCGGGCTCACGGTCTCACTGACTCTGCTCGGCGCAGCACTCGGCGCCTGGATCGCAGGCACACTCGCCGACCGACTCGGCCGCATCCGCGTCATGCAGATAGCCGCGGTGTTGTTCATCATCGGCGCCGTAGGCTCCGCAATTCCGTTCAGCGTCTACGACCTCACGTTCTGGCGCGTGGTCGGCGGCCTGGCAGTGGGTTTCGCGTCAGTCATCGCCCCGGCCTACATCGCGGAGATCTCCCCCGCCGCGATTCGCGGACGTCTCGGCTCGATGTACCAACTGGCGATCGTTCTCGGAATCGCCGTGTCGCAGTTGGTCAATTACGCCCTCCAGGCCGCGGCCGGTGGTGATCGCAATCAGATCGCAGGCCTCGAAGCCTGGCAGTGGATGCTGATGCTCGAGGCGGTTCCCGCAGTCCTGTACCTGATCATGACAACCACGATTCCCGAATCTCCACGGTTCCTCGTGGCGCAGGGTAAGGACGATCGTGCTCGCAAGATCATCTCCGATCTCGAAGGTGGAGATCACGACGCCGTCACCGAACGCATGAACGAGATCCGCGAATCTCTGACGGAGAAGCAAGCCAAGACCACAGTCCGCCAACTCTTCTCGAAGCGGCTCGGGGTTTCCCATCTGGTGTGGGTCGGTATTGCACTCGCCGCGTTGCAGCAGTTGGTCGGCATCAACGTGATCTTCTACTACTCGAGCACCCTCTGGCAGGCGGTCGGATTCGGCGCAGACCGGTCCCTGCTGATCAGCGTCGTGAGCGCCTTGGTCAACATCGTCGGTACGTTCGTCGCCATCGCCGTCATCGACCGGGTCGGTCGAAAGCCGCTGTTGCTGGTCGGATCCGCCGGTATGGCCATCTCTCTGGGCACCGCAGCGTTCTGTTTCCATTCGGCAACAGTGACCAAGAACGAGATCGGCGAATCTGTGGCGACGCTGACCGGAGCCAATGCCACTATCGCTCTTATCGGGGCGAACGCATTCGTGTTCTTCTTCGCCTTGTCCTGGGGCCCGGTGGTCTGGGTGTTGATCTCCGAGATGTTCCCCAACCGCGTGCGTGCTGCAGCAGTAGGAATTGCGACCGCCACCAACTGGGTCGCGAACTTCCTGGTCTCCTGGACGTTCCCGGCACTGGCCGATTGGAATCTGTCGTACACCTATGCCGGCTACGCCGTCATGGCAGTGTTGTCGCTGTTCGTCGTCCTGAGGTTCGTGAAGGAAACGCGAGGCAGCACACTCGAATCCGTCCAGTAGCGAACTCTCACGATTTCACCGAAAGCGGTGGCCCTCGGATTGATCCGTGGGCCAACGCTTTTCGAGATCGTAGTGAAGATTATCGTGAGACGAGCTGTCAGCCTTGCGCGACTTCGCCCTGAGCCGAAGCCGAGGACGCGTCTTCCTGGACGTGGACGCCGACGCTACCCATCCCCGCCACCCAGCCGGTGATCTTGCGGGAGAGGTCCTGAGCCGTGAGTCCGAGTTCCTTGTGGATGGCTTCGCGGCTGGCGTGATCGAGGAACTGCTGGGGAACGCCCATGTCGCGGCACGACGTGTGCACTCCGGCTGCCCGCATCGCGGCCGAGACCGTCGAACCGATGCCGCCGTGCAGACCACCGTCTTCGATGGTGACCACGAGGGCGTACTTGTCCGCCATCTTCACCAGCGAATCCGCGACCGGCAGAACCCACCGCGGATCGACGACGGCAACCGAGATGCCCTGCTTGTCGAGCCGCTCGGCAATCTCGAGTGCCAGGGATGCAAACGGGCCCACCGCGACGAGGAGCACGTCGCCGCGCTCACCCTCGCTGGACTTGAGAACGTCGACCATTCCGTCGAGTCGCTTCACGGCCGGAATCGCTTCGGGTACAGCGCCCTTCGGGAAACGAACGACGGTTGGGCCGTCGTCGACGAGAAGTGCCTCGTCCAGCTCTTCCCGCAGTGTGTCGGCGTCGCGCGGTGCCGCGACACGGATCCCGGGGATGATTCCGAGCAGCGAAAGATCCCAGACCCCGTTATGGCTGGCACCATCGACTCCGGTGACCCCGGCGCGGTCGAGCACGACTGTCACCGGTTGTTTGAGCAGAGCGACGTCCATCAACAACTGGTCGAAAGCCCGATTGAGGAAGGTCGAGTAGATAGCAACGACGGGGTGAAGTCCGCCCAGTGCAAGACCGGCGGCCGAGGTCATCGCGTGCTGCTCGGCGATACCGACGTCGAACATGCGGTCGGGGAACTTCTCACCGAATGCCGCGAGGCCGGTGGGCCCGGCCATGGCCGCGGTGATGGCGACGATGTCCTCACGACGCGAAGCCTGCTCGATCAATGCGGCCGAGAAGACCGACGTCCAGTCCGGCGCGGACGACTTGGTGCCGCGACCGGTGACGGGATCGATGACGCCGGTGGCATGCATCTGATCGGCCACGTCGTTCTCGGCGTGTGCGTAACCGTTGCCCTTACGCGTGACGGCATGCACGATGACCGGTCCGCCGTAGGCCTTTGCCCGGCGCAATGCCGATTCCATGGCGGCTTCGTCGTGTCCGTCCACCGGTCCGAGATACTTGATACCCAGATCGGTGAACATGACCTGAGGGCTGACCGCGTCCTTGAGACCGGCCTTCATCCCATGCAGGACGGAGTAGGCAGTGCGCCCGACCCAGGGCAGTCTCTTGACCATGCGTCGGCCGCTGTCGAGGGCGCGCTCGTAACTCGGCGCAGTGCGCAGTGCCGAGAGATGGTCGGCGAGTCCGCCGATGGTCGGTGCGTACGAGCGACCGTTGTCGTTGACGACGATCACCACCGAACGGTCTTTGCCTGCCGCGATGTTGTTGAGAGCTTCCCAACACATTCCGCCGGTCAGCGCGCCGTCACCGACGACGGCAACTACGTGGCGATTCTGACCCGTCAACGCGAAGGCCTTCGCGAGGCCGTCGGCATAGGACAGCGCGGCGGAAGCGTGTGAGGACTCGACCCAGTCGTGTTCGCTCTCGGCGCGGCACGGATACCCGGACAGTCCGCCCTGCTTACGCAGAGTGTCGAACTGATCCTGACGACCGGTGAGGATCTTGTGTACATAGGCCTGATGGCCCGTGTCGAAGATGATCGCGTCCTGCGGCGAGTCGAAAATTCGGTGCAGTGCGAGGGTCAACTCCACGACGCCCAAGTTGGGCCCGAGGTGACCACCGGTCGCAGCGACCTTCAGCACGAGGAACTCACGAATCTCGTCGGCCAACTCCGTCATCTCGGCGTGGCTCAACTGACGTAGATCGTCAGGACCCTGAATGCGGGCAAGAACACCCAACGAGATCGCTCCCTCCGTGCTTCACAGCTGCACCGGTGCGCGCCGCGGCTGTCTTCGCGACAGTGCTGCCAGTCTACGGAGCGTTCCGGCGAACCGACACGCGGACTCGGCCCGATTCCGGTGTGACTTCGTGTAACAGCGAAATCCCGCGGATCGCTCGTGATCGCAATCACAGACAAATGGGATCCGTTGCGATCGACTCGGCAACTCTTGTTCCACAAAACGACCGCCATGTCAGCTTAAGGTCGACGTATGGGAACTGTGGTCGACGACCTGATAACGCGAGTGTTCGACGAAGTCCGATCACTCGACGAAGGCGAGTTGGCCGACTACATTCCCGAACTCGCGGCGGTCGCCCCCGATTCGTTCGGAATCTGCATCGCCACCGTAGACGGTTACGTCTACGAGATCGGTGACTCGCGAATCCCGTTCACCATTCAGTCGATCTCGAAGCCCTTCACCTACGCCTTGGCTCTCGCCGATCGAGGAAGCGAGGCGGTTGCCGCGAAAATCGACGTCGAACCATCCGGCGAGCCGTTCAACGAAATCAGCCTCGACCCGCTCACCGAACGGCCACGAAACCCCATGATCAATGCCGGGGCGATCACCGCTGCATCACTGGTTGCCGGACCGAATCCCGAGGCCCGCTTCGAGCGCATCCGCTCGGCGTACTCGCGATACGCAGGCCGCGAGCTGACCTTCAACGAAGCCGTCTACACCTCCGAGGCCCGCACCGGTCACCGCAACCGTGCGATCGGCCACATGCTGCGATCCTTCGACGTCATCACCGGCAATCCCGACGAGGCCGTCGACCTGTACTTCCGTCAGTGTTCGATCGACGTGACCTGCCGTGATCTGAGTCTGATGGCTGCGACGATGGCGAACAACGGCGTCAATCCGCTCACCCACGAGCGTGCGCTGGCACCCGCAGGCGTCGAACAGGTCCTCAGTGTCATGGCAACCTGCGGGATGTACGACGGCGCCGGCAAGTGGCTGGTAGAGGTCGGATTGCCGGCCAAGAGCGGCGTCGGCGGCGGAGTGCTGGCGGTTCTGCCGGGCCAGATCGGCATCGCCGTGTACTCCCCCAGGCTCGACGTTCACGGCAACAGTGTTCGCGGAGTTGCTTCTGCCCGGGCACTGTCGAAGGAACTCGAACTGCACTTCCTCCACGTGACGCGGGCGTCACGCTCGTCGATCCGGGCCAGATACAGCGTCATCGAAGCACCGTCGCGAGTACGACGCACCCCGACCGAACAAGCCGTGCTCGACGACGTCGGCAAGCGCAGCCGGGTCTACGAACTGCACGGCGATCTCCTCTTCACCGGTGCCGAATCGGCGGTCCGCGAAATCGGCTCGGTGGACGAGGGCCTCGAAGTTGTCGTCATCGACGTCCGCCGCGTCGACGACGCCAGCGACGTCGCGGTGCGCATGATCACTGCACTGCAGGTTCAACTGGCCGAGCAGGCTTGTGCGGTGGCCGTCGTCGATCCGCAAGGACTGCTGGGACAACGAAGTTCGAGCATCGACCCCGCCAGAAGAAGTGGTCGGGTTTTTGCCGATCTCGATTCCGCCATGCAGTGGTGCGAAGACACGCTGCTTGCGGTGCATTGTGAGGCCGATCGGCAGGCGTCGACGATCTCGATCGAGGACCACCCAGTTCTCGATGCTCTGTCCGCGGCGCAGATCGAGGGATTCTCCGCAGAACTGGAGACGCGAACCTATGCCCGCGGCGAGAAGATCGC
>NZ_LVCT01000295.1:0-556 GCF_001647205.1 Rhodococcus sp. EPR-134 | reverse complement strand
ACGCTCTCCGCCGGAATGACGTTCGGCGAGATGACGATGTTCCTCGACACTCCGTTCCTCAACGACATCCGCGCCGATTCCACGGTCACCGTGGCCGTCCTGACTCCGGAGCGATATGCAGAACTGACCGCACAGGCACCCGAGTTGAAACTTGCGCTTCTCGAACGACTGGCTGCGGGCGCCTACGAGCAATTGGACCTGATGTTGCGGAGTGTCATATCCGCCGGACGAATCGGATAGGAACCACACGTGCCCACCACCGCCTTCACCTCGGAGCCGTCCACTGTCACGGTGACCGGAACCGCCACTGCAACAGCTGTTCCCGACATCGTGCGATTGACGATCGGAGTATCGGTGACACAGACGGCCGTTTCCGACGCATTCGACGCCGTCGCGCGTCTGTCCACTGCCCTGACCGAGACCCTGCACGCGCGCGGTGTGCGCGGAGCGGACCTCACCACCGCCGGGCTGAGCGTCCATCCGCAGACTCACTGGAGCGACGGAGGCCGCCAGGAGACAACAGGATTCACGGCATCGACAACTTTCCGAGTCGTAC
>NZ_LVCT01000294.1:0-7582 GCF_001647205.1 Rhodococcus sp. EPR-134 | reverse complement strand
CTGGAGTTCGATCTCGACGACCGCAGCGATCTGGCGACAAGAGCACGCGAATTGGCCTGGACGGCAGCCGAATCGAAAGCCAGACAGTTCGCATACCTGGCAGACAAAGATCTGGTCGAAGTCCTCGAGGTGCTCGAGGACTTCGACCAGATCGTGCCGATGCGCGGACGTGTCGCGGCGATGAAAGCGGATTCGGCCCCGATAGCCGTCGAACGCGGAGAGATCGAAGAATCGATCTCGGTCCGCGTTCGATGGGCTATGGCGTGACAACAGTAATTCAGAAGACGCGGCCGGCAGTAGACCAGCCGGGCTTGCGGATCAGCGAGTGAGGTTCTTCTCCTCGTTCTTCTCTTCGCGTTCTTCTTCGAACTTCTGCTCGGCGTCGGGGGTTGCCATGTCGATGGTGGTGCGCAACGGACGGTTCGGGATGAAGATGACCGACACGAGCGTGACCACGGCGACGACCGCTGCGACCAGGAAGATCCGTCCTGTTGCGTCGCCGTAGGCGAACCGAACGATCTGCGAGACGAAGTCAGGCATATTGCTCAGGTCGAGGCCGTCCTGGAGGCTCTTGCCAGCTACTGCCTGCTGCTCGGGCGGCAAGGTGGAGACCGAATCGACTGTCAGTGTCTTGACGCGGGTCGCAAGAATCGAACCGAGCACCGACACGCCGATCGCGCCGCCGAAGGTGCGGAAGAACGCCACGATACTGCTGGCCGCGCCGATGTTCTCGACGCTGACCGTGTTCTGCACGGCGAGCACGATGTTCTGCATCAGCATGCCGGTACCGAGACCCACGATGGCGATGAAGATTCCGATTGTCCACAGGCTGGTTGCGTGGTCGATCGTCGACAGCAGCCCGAAACCGACCAGCAGCAGAACTGCGCCGGCGACGATGAAGGGCTTCCACTGACCGAACTTGGTGATCAGCTGGCCCGAGCCGACCGAGGCGACGAGCATGCCTGCGACCATCGGAATGGTGAGCAATCCGGCTTCGGTGGGATCGAATCCGCGTGCGGTCTGGAAGTACTGCGTCAGGAACGTCGTCGCGCCGAAGAGGCCGACACCAACTGCGATCGAGGCGATGATCGCGAGAGCCGTGGTGCGCTCGGTGATGATCTTGATCGGCAGGATCGGATCCTTGACCTTGGATTCGACGAACATCGTCAGGCCGAGCAGGGCCAGACCACCGATGACGAAGAAGGCCGACTCCTTCGAGAACCAGGCGTAGTAGTCGTCCTGACCGGCAAACGAAACCCAGATCAGCAGGACGCTGACACCGGCGGTGAGCAAGGTGGCGCCCATCCAGTCGATGGAGACGTTGTCCTTCTTCACGGTCTCGACGTGCAGTGTGCGCTGAAGCAGGAACAATGCGATGACTGCCAGCGGAACACATACGTAGAAGCACCAGCGCCAGCCGGCAGTGTCCACGAGGACGCCGCCGAGGATCGGTCCACCGGACATCGAGACGGCCATGGCCGCACCCATGTATCCGGAATAGCGACCGCGATCTCGCGGCGGGATGATCGTGCCGATGATGGCTACGACGAGAGCGGTCAGACCGCCCATACCGATGCCCTGGATGACACGCGCACCGAGCAGCAACGGAACGTTGTGCGCCGCGCCGGCGATGACCGAGCCGATCACGAAGATGACGATCGCGGTCTGGACCAGGACCTTCTTGTTGTAGAGGTCGGCAAGCTTGCCCCAGATCGGCGTCGACGCCGCGGTGGCGAGCAACGCTGTCGTGATGATCCAGGCGTACTGCGTCTGAGTTCCGTGCAGTTCACCGATGATCGTGGGAAGCGCTGTGGAAACGATGGTGCTACTGAGCAGCGCGGTGAACAGCGCTGCGATGAGTCCGGTGAGTGCTTCGAGAATTTCGCGGTGAGTCATCGCGCCCGCTTCGCGAGCCGATCCGTCACCTCCGGTACTTGCCCGGGTTTCTCCTACTGTTGCTGCCATGTGCCTTATCTCCCAATACTTTCTACGCCCGTGTGCGGAACTGCCGGTGAGGCCTGCCGATTCGATGCGCCGAACGTCTCGTTGAGACGTTGCAGCGATGTCACTGCGGCCATGGCCTCTTCCTGGCTCCAGTCTTCGAGCATGTTGCGCAAACGCGCCGCACGCCGCTGCGTGGTTCTCCGTAAAACGTCGTGTCCCGCTTCCGATACTCGGATGCGGAACGCCCGCTTGTCAGCCGGATCGGGATTTCTCTCGACATACCCAGCGTCGACCAGATCCGACATTTGTCGGCTGAGCGACGACTGACTGACACACAGATCGACGGCCAATTCGTTCTGTCGGCACTCCCCACGCGCTGCCAGCATGAACAACACACTGACCAGCGCAGGCGGCAGCAGGCTGTCTGCACCGGTGGTGACCGCGGCTCGCAGCGATCTGCCGAACATGAAGATCGTGTCGACGAGCGCTTGGGCCGTCTCCGGCTGTACCGACATTGCCTACCCCTGAATTCGAGTGGCCCGAACGAGCCGTGACTTGAAAACGGAAAACTACTTGCAGAACGAAACTATACGATTAGTTGCGTAATGCAAGCAACTGTTGTGAACGCGAGAAGCGTCACACCGTTTCAGGGAAAGATTTCGGGACGTCTCAGCGTTCGAGAAGCGCGATGCACTCCATGTGGTGAGTCTGAGGGAACGCGTCGAACGCCCGGAGGCCACCGATTCTGAAGCCCTGCTCCAGGTAGAGGCCGATATCGCGACCGAACGACGCCGGGTCGCACCCGATGTGGACTATCCGCTCAGCGCCCGTTGAGGCGAGAGCTTCCACGACCTGACGGCCGGCCCCCGCACGTGGCGGGTCGAGTACGACGACAGCAGGCGAACGCTCCAGATCCGCGATGATGTTCTCGACGCGGGCGCTGTGGAAGCGCACCTGACCGAGATCGGACAGCGCTGCCTGCCCGTCCGCGACTGCACGCGCCGAAGATTCGACCGACTCCACCACGCCGGACGGACCGACAAGCTCGGCGAGCGCAGCTGCGAACACGCCGACACCGCCGTAGAGATCCCAGGCCGTGTCCGCGGTAGCGGCTCCGGCCCACTCCCCGACCACCTGTGAGTACGCGGCCGCAGCGCCGCGATGGGCCTGCCAGAAACCGGTCGCGGCCAGCGCCCATTCTCGACTGCCGACGCGCTCGATCACTGTGTCCGATCCGATGGCAACTCGGGTCTTTCGCGGGCCGCCGCTTGCCACTCGGCGTGCCATCGCGCCGCGTCGCCCGGGCGTCCGCCGTCCCGTCCTGGACACCGCGGGTGCCGCGATTTCCACGACGTGCCGCTCGCCGGCAGCGTCGAGAACGACCTGCAGCTCGCTACCTGGCGCCCACTGCGCACCGCCGAGACCGTCGTACGCGCTCTGATCGATCTGGGTGCACCGGAGGTCTGTGACGATCCGGTTGCTGCGGTACGCGTGGTATCCGGCGACACCGTGCCCGTCCACCGCCAACCGGACTCGCGTGCGCCAACCCGTTCCGTCTCCGGTTCCGGGCAGTTCCTCTACCTCGACGTCCGATTCGACACGAGCCAGTCGCAGAAGCTGCTCCCGCACGACCGAGGTCTTCATCTCACGTTGGACGCTCAGATCCGCGTGCGAGTAGTCGCAGCAGCCCGCCCCGCCCGGGCCGGAGATCGGGCATGTCGGATCGATCCGATGCGGAGAAGCGTCGAGAACGGTGATCGCGTCGGCGCGGCAGAACGATCCGCCCTTGTCCTCGGTCACCCGGACCAGCGCCCGCTCCCCCGGCAAACCGTGACGGACGAACACGACCCGCCCCTCGTGCCGGGCGACGACGAACCCGCCGTGACCGGGGTTGCCCAGATCGACCTCGAAGGTCTGTCCGGTCCAATTCTCACTCAACGAACTACGCCTGCCATTTCGATGTTGCCGATCATTTTTCGCCGGTGATCATTTCTCGCCGGTGTCGTAACCGCGACGCGTGGCACCTGCGGTCTTCTCGATGTCGAGCGGCTTCGCCTTTGCCGACGAACTCAGCTGCCACGGAACGCTGGTCACCATCACGCCGGGCTGGAAAAGCAGACGACTCTTCAGACGAAGCGCGCTCTGATTGTGCAGGATCTGCTCCCACCAGTGTCCGACGACGTACTCGGGAATGAAGACGGTGACGACGTCACGCGGAGCATCGCGTCGTACACGCTTGACGTAATCGAGAACCGGCTTGGTGATTTCGCGGTACGGCGACTCGATCACCTTGAGCGGAACCGTCACGTCGCTCTTCTCCCACTCACGCACGAGTGCACGGGTGTCGGGCTCGTCGACGTTGACCGTGATGGCTTCGAGGGTGTCCGGTCGCGTTGCTCGCGCGTAGGCGAGAGCTCGCATCGTCGGCATGTGCAACTTCGAGACGAGCACGATCGAGTGCGTGCGGCTGGGCAGTACGCCGTCCCACTCCTGCTCCTCGAGCTCGGCTGCGACGCTGTCGTAGTGCTTGCGGATCATCTTCATCACGATGAAGATCGCGACCATCGCGACGATGGCGATCCATGCGCCGGCAGCGAACTTGGTGATCAGAACGATGATCAAGACGGTGGCGGTCATTGCCAGACCGATCGAATTGATCACTCGCGAGCGCTGCATACGGGCCCGCTGCGCCTTGTCGGTCTCGGACTTCAGATGCCGAGTCCAGTGCTTGATCATGCCCGTCTGGCTGAGCACGAACGAGACGAAGACGCCGACGATGTACAACTGGATGAGCTTGGTGACCTCGGCGCCGAACACCACGACGAATGCGATGGCAGCACCGGAGAGGAAGAGGATTCCGTTGCTGAATGCCAGTCGGTCGCCGCGCGTGTGCAGCTGACGCGGTAGGTACCGATCCTGCGCCAGGATCGATCCGAGTACCGGAAATCCGTTGAACGCGGTGTTCGCGGCCAGAACCAGGATCAGTGCCGTGACGATCGCCATGAAGAAGAAACCGATCGGGAAACCACTGAACACGGCTTCGGCGATCTGCGCGATCAAGGTCTTCTGATGGTAGCCCTCCGGCGCTCCGACCAGCTGTTCCTGCGGATTGTGTGCGTAGACGATGCCTATCTTCTGAGCCAGGATGATGATGCCCATCAGCAGGACGATGGCGATCGACCCGAGCAGCAGCAAGGTCGTGGCAGCGTTGCGCGACTTCGGCTTCTGGAACGCCGGTACGCCGTTGCTGATGGCCTCGACGCCGGTCAGTGCGGCACAGCCCGAGGAGAATGCGCGGGCGATCAGGAACGCGAAGGCAATTCCGTACAGATGCGAATCCTCGGCGTTGAGCGTGAACGACGACGATTCCGCGTGCACATCCTCGCCGAGGACGTAGATCCGGAAGAATCCCCACCCAAGCATCAGGAACATGCCGACGATGAATGCGTAGGTCGGAATTGCGAACGCGGTCCCCGATTCACGGATACCGCGAAGGTTGACCGCGGTCAGCAACACGATCGCCGCAACTGCGAACAACACCTTGTGCTGCGCGACGAACGGTAGCGCCGAGCCGATGTTCGACGCAGCCGACGAGATCGACACGGCGACCGTCAGCACGTAGTCGACCATCAGCGCACTACCGACGGTCAGACCGGCGGTCGGGCCGAGGTTGACCGTCGCGACCTCGTAGTCGCCGCCACCGGAGGGGTATGCGTGGACGTTCTGGCGGTAGCTCGCCACCACCACAGCCATGACGATGGCGACGGACAATCCGATCCAGGGGGTGTACGCATACGCGGAAATACCCGCGACGGAGAGAACCAGGAAGATTTCTTCGGGGGCATACGCGACGGACGACATCGCGTCGGACGCGAAGACCGGTAGTGCAATTCGCTTGGGTAGCAGCGTGTGCCCGAGTTTGTCGCTTCGGAACGGCCGACCGAGCAGGAGCCGCTTGGTAGCGGTCGAGAGCTTAGACACGTGCAAAGCGTAAGCCGTCTCGCCCGATTCGGAGTCATCAGAGCCCCAACTTCACCTTTTGTCGTGACAACCGGCACGCGAGCGACCGTTGTACTTGCTCTTCCCGTGAGGGGCTGTACCGTTCGATTCGGCGTGCAATCGCGCCATGAGGGTCCATGAACGGAGTAGGGCGTGTATGTCGTCATCATGGGGTGCGGTCGAGTGGGTTCTTCCCTCGCCGCGTCTCTGACCAGGATCGGACATGAGGTCGCCGTCATCGACCGCGATCAGAGTGCGTTTCTGCGTCTCGATCTCGACTTCCCGGGAACCAAGGTTCTGGGAATGGGGTTCGACCGTGACGTGCTGGTCCGGGCGGGAATCGAGCGGGCCGACGCCTTTGCCGCGGTGTCCTCGGGAGACAATTCCAACATCATCGCAGCGCGAGTCGCACGCGAGACTTTCGGCGTCGAACGCGTCGTCGCACGTATTTACGACGCCAAGCGTGCCGCCGTTTACGAGCGACTCGGCATTCCCACGGTCGCCACCGTGCCGTGGTCGACGGATCGTTTCCTGCACACGTTGACCAAGGAAAGTCAGACTGCGAAGTGGCGCGATCCTTCGGGCACTGTCGCCATCACCGAACTTGCCCTGCACGAGGATTGGGCGGGCAAGCCGATCGCGCTCCTCGAGGGCGCGACCAGTTCGAGAGTCGCCTTCATCATCCGCTTCGGGACCGGCATTCTCCCCGACCGCAAGACTGTCATCCAGGCCGACGATCAGGTCTACATCGCCGCCGTGTCGGGAACCGTCGCCGAAGCTGTCGCACTGGCCGGCAACCCGCCGCCGAGCGACGACTGAGGGAGGCCGCAGATGACTGATCCGTACGCCGCCCCCCACAACAAGACTGCGACTGTGTTGCACTACAACGTGATTGGAAGTTCTCGATGAAGGTCGCCATCGCCGGAGCCGGCGCCGTAGGCCGTTCCATTGCGCGAGAGCTGATTCGAAGCTCACATGACGTCATGCTGATCGAACGCAAACTCGATCACATCGAACCGGAGTCGGTGCCCGAGGCGAAGTGGGTGCACGCGGACGCCTGCGAACTCAGCAGACTCGAGGACGCGTCGATGGAGTCGTACGAGGTCGTGATTGCCGCGACCGGAGACGACAAGGCAAACCTGGTCCTCAGTCTGCTCGCGAAAACCGAGTTCGGTGTTCGCCGAGTTGTCGCCCGCGTCAACGATCCCCGCAACGAGTGGCTCTTCGACGAGTCCTGGGGCGTGGACGTCGCCGTCTCGACACCGCGGATGCTCGCTTCGCTCGTCGAAGAGGCCGTCTCGGTCGGTGACCTGGTCAAACTGATGACACTGCGGCAGGGACAGGCCAACCTCGTCGAGATCACGTTGCCCGACAACACACCTCTTGCCGGAAAAGCCGTCAAGAAACTCGAACTTCCGCGAGACTGCGCACTGGTCACCATCCTGCGTGGCGGACGCGTGATCGTCCCGCAGATGGACGATCCCATCGAAGGCGGGGACGAACTGCTCTTCGTTGCGGCCGTCGACGCCGAGGATCAGCTGCGCGTTGCACTCCGCCTGGAGAATTGACCGACGAACACACTGACGACGAAAGGGAATCACATGGCACAAGCGCCCGAAAACACCGTAGTCACCGACAA
>NZ_LVCT01000293.1:0-3732 GCF_001647205.1 Rhodococcus sp. EPR-134 | reverse complement strand
TTCGCGCGGCTTCGTCAGATTCACCGAGCCCACCTCTTCGGACCCTGCGTCCGTGGCGGTGGGCTCGCTGCTTTCGGGCTCCACAACCGGTTCAGGCTCGACGATGCGATCGGCCTTACGCACAGCCCAGACCGTCACGAGCAGCACCAAACCGGTCAACGGCCAACCCATGCCGATACGCGCGACTGCGAGCCATCCGGTGTGGTCGGTGTCGTAGAGCTGTGACTGAACGAGATACCGCGCACCGAAGACCAACGCCCACGCTGCCGTCGCGACGTCGTAGAGCCGGACGGCGGAGCTGTGCTTGCGCCAGAGATTGCCGTGCCCGTTGAGATAGCCCCAGATGATTCCGACGAGGGGCCAGCGTACGAGGATCGAAATCAGGAAGACCGCACCGTAGGCGAGGCTCGTGTAGATACCGAAGAGGAAATATCCTTTGGCGTCGCCGGTGCGGTAGGCGATGAATGCGGAAACTCCGACTCCGAGAAAACCGGAAATAGCGGGTTGGAGGGAATCCTTGTGGAAGAGGCGCCAGGCCGCGATAGCGACAGCGACGCCCAATGCAGCCCAGATTGCCGCGGTGAGATTCCAGATGCTGTTGACCGGGACAAAAATCAGAATCGGCAAAGACGAATAGATCAGACCACTCAGCCCGCCGAGTTGGTCGATTACCGATCGCTGTTGTGTTTCAGTCACCTGTCGAGGGTGCCACAGTCACCGAGTTGCACGGTAAATGCGGGAAACGCGCCTATTCGCCGCGCAGTTCGTAGTAAGGGTTGAAGATCGCCTTGCGACCGTCACGCTCGCCCACACGACCGCGGATCAGCAGGGTCTTACCGGTCTCGATTCCCGGGATCCGGCGACGCCCGATCCAGACGAGATTGATCACCTCGGTGCCATCGAAGAACTCGGCCTCGATGCTGGCATTTCCCGACTTGGGACACGCGTCGACGCTGCGGAGTCGGCCCACCATCGTGACTTCTTCACCGCGACGACAATCGCATGCCTTCTGACCTCCGGAAGCCTTGTTGGACTCGGCCATCTCCTGGGCGTCCAACTGGTCGACGTCCTCGGTCAGACGCTGGGTCAGTCGACGAAAATATCCTGCGGCGGCGGGTGCCATTGCGCGCTCCTGCGAACATGTGTGACGCAAGGGTTTCGCGTCACGTGAAGGGCTGTGTGATCGCCACTGTAGACCCATTACGAGCGTGTAACCACACCGGTCAGTCCGCGTCTCGGGGGCACCGGGCAAGATCAAGAGATGCAGAACTCGGAATTGGCGACCGTTGCCGTCGTTCTCCCAGGTACAGGCTCTGACGCCCACTTCGCGGACCGCGCATTCCGGGCGCCGCTGGAGGCTCTGGGTGTGCGCATCGTCGCAATTGAACCGGACCCTCGGCGTGTCGTGGACGGCTATCTGGACGCGATGGACAGAGCCGCGGACACGCACGGCCGAATCATCGTCGGAGGGGTCTCGATCGGAGCGGCCGTTGCACTCCAGTGGGCCGCCGACAATCCCGATCGAACCGTGAGTGTGTTGGCAGCGCTTCCGGCCTGGACGGGCTCGGCCGACGACGCACCCGCAGCAGCGAGCGCGCGGTTCACCGCCGGGCAACTGCGCTCCGAAGGCTTGGAGTCGGTGATCGCTGCGATGCTCGCGTCGAGTCCGGCGTGGCTCGGAGCCGAACTCGAGCGCTCCTGGCGCTCTCAGTGGCCCGATCTCCCGGCTGCGCTCGACGAGGCGGCGTCGTACCACTCACTCGGCGAGAGCGCGCTACGGGCGGTGGGCGTTCCGGTCGGCATTGCGTCGGCGGTGGACGATCCGGTTCATCCCGCGTCAGTGGCGCAGGCCTGGGCGGCTTCACTCCCCCGCGGCGCAGTCGCCACGACGACGCTCGACATGATCGGGCGCGACCCCGCGGTTCTCGGGTCCACCTGCATCAAAGCGCTCGCGGCGATCGAATCCGATACCACCGCGAGCGCCTGAAGAAAATTCTGTTACTGACCCAATTGCTGCATGGCAGAACCGGATTCGCCGCTACGAGGCGGCGGGGTCGGCCGTGCTGGAGGTGCCGGCGGAGCGGGCGGTGCTGACTGCTGTTGCTGCTGGGCGGCGACCTGTTGCTGCTGCGCTGCCGCCAACTGCTGCTCGTGTGCGGCCGCCAACTGCTCGGCGAGCACCTGCGGGAGCACCACGGGCAGCGGTGTCCGCACCGGATGCGGCTCTGATCCTCGGTTGACGACGGTGTCACGCAAGATGTCCCGTGCGATTGCCACCAGAGGGGCGTTCGCGGCGGTGGATCCACTCGGACCCGCGACCACGCAGCGCACCATCCACCGGGGACCGTCGACGCCGATGAACCGCAGGTCCATGTTGGCCGTCACAGCAGCCAGTTCACGGCCCCACGGGCCGTTCTCGACGCTCACAGCGGAATTGTCGTCGCGAAGCGACTGCGCGAGCTCGGCAACGACCTCACGCCACTGACCGGGCGATTTCGGGGCGGCGTAGGCAGCAACCGTGATGCGGCCGTGCTCGGTGACCAGGTGCACGGCCTGCGGCGAACCGTTGGGCGCCATCTCGACCTGCAACTGCCCGCCGGTCGGCATCGGCACCAGAACGGAACCGAGATCAAGACGCTGACCGTCACGGCCTGCCGTCGGATCGTCGGAATCGATCTCCGAGATGTCGTAAGGGCCTTCCGATTCGTCACCGAACTCGTCGCCGGTGACTTCGAGATCGTCTTCGACCTCGTCGATCTCCACCGACTCGTCGTTCTCGTCACCGAAGAAGCTGGTGGTTTCCTCGTCGACGTCTGTCTTCTTCTTGCGTCCGAACATGATTCAGACTCCCTCTCCGACTACCGCGCCAGGCGCATCGGTATCGAGTATCGCGTGCCCGCCGCTGGAACCGTAACCTCCGGTTCCTCTGGTCGTGTCGTCCAGCGATTCGACTTCCTCGAAAACCGGAAGTTCGACTCGTTGAACCACGAGCTGAGCGATTCGGTCACCGCGGCGGATGTCGATGGCTGTGGCCGGATCGAGATTGATCAAGCAGACCTTGAGTTCGCCCCGGTATCCCGCGTCCACGGTTCCGGGCGCATTCACGATCGACAGTCCCGATTTGGCGGCGAGTCCGGAACGCGGATGGATCAACCCGACGGTGCCCACCGGCAAAGCGATCGCGATCCCCGTTCCGACCAGTGTTCGGTGGCCGGGTTCGATGGTGACGTCGCTGGTGGAGCACAGATCCACACCCGCATCTCCGGGATGCGCACGCTGTGGAACGGGCAGGTCTGGATCCAGTCGCTTCAAGGCGATGGAGAGATGGTCGCTCACGTGGGCCAAGACTACTCGTAGCGACGGACTATCCTTGACAGGTGCCCGAAACATCTCGACCTGACGTCGCCACCACAACGCCCCCGTCCACGACGCTGTACTCCGAGCGCCTGTGGGTGCCGATCTGGTGGTGGATCGCCGGGCTGGCCGTAGCCGGACTCCTCGCGGCCGAGGTCCACATGGGCCGCCCGGGGCTTCTCTCGTACCTGGCGTACGTCGTACTACTCCCGATCCCGATCTGGGCGGCATTCTGGCTCAGCCGGATGCGCGTCGAGGTGGTGGAGACAGCAGGGGTGAAGGAATTGCACGTGGGTAGAGCCCACCTGCCGGTCGAGTTGATTTCACGGGCGGCAGCAGTGCCGGCTTCCGCGAAGAGTGCTGCGATGGGGCGCCAAC
>NZ_LVCT01000292.1:0-7036 GCF_001647205.1 Rhodococcus sp. EPR-134 | reverse complement strand
CACGTCGTCCCGCTGATCTGCTGGCTGCGCTGGATCTCTGACCAGCGCGGTCACAGCAAAGCAGTACTTCCCGACCCTTGGTCGACCCTCGCGCTGACGGGTCGACCACCGGGAAGGGAGATCAGGCAGCGCAGTCCATGCATACGAGCTGTCCGTTGGCATCACTGGCCAGGCGGCTGCGGTGATGAACCAGGAAGCAGCTCGAACACGTGAACTCGTCTGCCTGCTTCGGAACAACTCGAACCGAGAGTTCCTCGCCGGAAAGGTCGGCACCCGGCAGCTCGAAGGACTCCGCGGTGTCCGTCTCGTCGATGTCGACGACGGCTGACTGCGCTTCGTTGCGTCGCGCCTTCAGCTCCTCGAGCGAGTCCTCCGAAACCTCGTCGGACTCTGTACGCCTCGGTGCGTCGTAGTCAGTTGCCATCTCGTCTACCCCATCCTCTTCGTGTATCCCGGTCCCGTGTGCGCCGAGAATCCGGTAGATCCTTGATGCGCATGGAAACCGCCGTGGCATCCAGATCATTCCCTGTCGCTGCATAACGCTGCAGGACTGGAATTAGTGCCCGGAAGTTCCTTCCGAGAACGTGATCTGCGCCTCATTTGGTTGTCATTTCGGCGTCCGGCCGATGCCCAGTTGAACGACCTGGGCCGCCAGACAGTAGCCGACGTGAGCACGAAAGTAGTAACCGAATCGGAAATTTCCGAAAAATGACTGCGAATTGTCACCAAGGCAAGAGCAAGCTGTGACCTTTCCACGATGTTTTCGGGCCGAATCCGGGTAGAAACAGGCCGGTAATCGGCCAACTGCCGTTTCTCAATCGACAAGGACTCGACGCGTCGAGCCTCGCTTCGGCTGTCTCGTCACACAGGCCCTCTAAGGTAGGCACCGAACGTCATGCCGGCGCCGCTCGGCCCGATGGCGAAGTAGAAGTTTCGTCAAGAAAGTCGAGGGATACCGTGGTTTCTCTGATCACCGAAGGCAGCTCTACCGATGACCAGGGACGTCCGTTCCGCCGTCGGCGCGCGTGGCCGGTGATCGCCGTGTTCGCGGTACTCGCATTGATCGGCAGTGTCTTGTGGGTCCGCATCCTGAGCGCCGAGGCGGAAGTCAGTGACACCGTCGCCTGCAACCTGCCGCAACCTTCGTCCGATCCTTCGGCAGCGGCGCCACTACCGCTGGGAACCGTCGTCGACCGCTCGAAGCTGCTCGACGTGGATCCCGCTCCCCTCGCCGCCACCAAGGTTCGTGTGTTCAACGCCAACGGTGAACACGGCCAGGCGGCCCAGGTGGCAGCGCAACTGAGCGAGTTCGGTTTCTCCAGCGCGCCGGACGTCCAGGTCGGAAACGACCCCGTCTACGTCGACCAGAACATGGAGTGCCAGGGTCAGATCCGATTCGGAGCGAACGGCCTTGCCGCCGCCAGTTCCGTCTGGCTGGTCGCCCCCTGCGCCGAACTGGTCCAGGACGGCCGCGGCGACGACACCGTCGACCTGGCTCTCGGCACGTACAACAAGGGCGCCCTGACCCCCAACACCGACGCCACCGCGATCTTGCATGCTCTGGCCGAGCAGCCCGCAAACGCCGAAGTCGCCCCCATGGACATCGCACTACTCAAAGCAGCGCGCACGGCGCGCTGCTGACAAGCCTCAGCTCGGAATCGGCTGATCTGCGCCGGTAGCTCCGAGCATGTGCGCGAACTGCTCGGCGATCGCCGGAGCGACCGCGTAAACGACATCGCCGTCGGCCGACGTGGAATTTGGCGCCGGGACGTTGATCACGGCGCCCGCTTCGGAAGCGATCAAGGAGCCGGCTGCCCAGTCCCACGGACTCAGTCCGTGTTCGAAGTGAGCGTCGACCCGGCCGGTGGCAACCATGCACAGATCCAACGCAGCCGAACCGATGCGTCGGATGTCGCGGACCTGCGGCAGGATCTGCCCGATCAACGTGCCCTGCACCTTCCGGCGATCCGCTCCGTAACCGAAGCCGGTGGCCAACAGCGCCATTGACAGCTCGGTCACCTCATTGGCTTGCAGGTCGCTGACGACGCCGTCGGCCGTGGTCATGGTTGCACCGCCGCCCCGATGCGCGGCGTACGTGGTTTCCAACGACACGTCGACGACAGCCCCGGCTACCGAGACCCCGTCGATCTGTACGGCTACCGAGATGGCGAACGCGGGGATTCCGTAGAGAAAATTCACCGTGCCGTCGATGGGATCGACAACCCATCGAACTCCCGCGGAATCGTCGGTGTCTCCGCCACCTTCCTCACCCAGGATCGAATCTGCAGGCCGCCATTGCGCCAGAAGGTCGCGAATCACCTGTTCGGTTTCGGTATCGACCACCGTGACGGGATCGGTGGGCGTGCTCTTCGCCGCAACCGAACCACCCTCGGCGGCACCGGAACCCACCAGGCCGAATACCTCGGGCCGACGCAAGCGGACGTGTTCGGCTGCGCGTTCGGCGACGGCTACGGCTACTTCCCGCAACTGTGCGGGGTCCAGAGAATCGGCGGAAAAGTCGGGCAACGTTCTTTCTGAAGGGCGCACCGGACCATCGCAACACATCTCTACCGAGGGGCACCACTCGAACGTCTCGAGGCGGGCGGTTCGAGAGGACGCGCCCGGGTCCTTGTTCGGGTTAGTGTTTGCAACGGTAGATCGTGACCTCGAATTCGACACTCAGGAGCGCAGGACGATGACAACCACAGGTTTCGGGATCGACGTCGGCGGTAGCGGCGTCAAGGGCGGCACGATCGACCTGAGCACCGGGGAAATGATCGGTGAACGCATCAAGATCCTGACCCCGCAGCCGTCCACACCCGATGCGATCGCGGGCACTGTCGCCGAGATCGTCGAGCAGGCCAAGTGGACCGGTCCGGTCGGCATCACCTTGCCCGCTGTCGTGACCGGCGGCGTCGCGCGCAGCGCCGCGAACATCGACAAGTCCTGGATCGACACCGACGCCGCCGCGCTCTTCGGCAAGGCCCTGGGCGGGCGCGAAGTCACCGTCCTCAACGACGCCGACGCTGCCGGAATCGCCGAGGACTCGTTCGGAGCGGGCAAGGACACCTCCGGCGTCGTGATCTTGTTGACCTTCGGCACCGGAATCGGATCTGCCGTGTTGCACAACGGAGTTCTGTTGCCCAACACCGAGTTCGGCCACCTCGAGGTCGACGGCAAGGAAGCCGAGCATCGAGCGGCGTCGTCGGTGAAGGAAAAGAAGGACTGGAGCTACAAGGAGTGGGCGGTCGAGGTCTCCCGAGTTCTGACCACCTTCGAGAACCTGCTGTGGCCTGATCTCTTCATCGCCGGAGGCGGAATCAGCCGCAAGCACGAGAAGTGGATTCCGCACCTGACCAACCGCACGAAGGTCGTCCCCGCCACCCTCCTCAACACCGCGGGAATCGCCGGAGCTGCGCTCGCATCGGTCGGACTGACCAGGCCGGCCCCCGTCGCCGGATGAGAAAACCCGCACGTGAAAAGCGGAAAATCTACCTGTTACGGCCCGCCGTGACGTAAGAGTTTCCTGAGAGTCGTTACAATGGTGAAGTCCGGCTGCGCGCCGGCCAACAACCATTGACCTCTCCGCCGGATCACCACTCTGGCGTGACGCCGCACGACACCGTCACGAAAGGGCGTACGTGGCAGCCACCGATACACGTCAGACTGCTGATTCTCCATCAGAGTCAGAGCCACAATCTCCAGCCGTGGAGGCGGCCACCGTCACCGCTCCGGCAGCCAAGAAGGCTCCGGCGAAAAAGGCCCCCGCCAAGAAGGCAGCAGCAAAGAAGGCTCCGGCCAAGAAAGCTCCGGCCAAGAAGGCAGCAGCTAAGAAGGCCAGCCCCAAGAAGGCCGGCGATCCTGACGCCGAAGACGGCGATGTCGAGTTGGAAGACATCGACATCACGGACGGCGACCTTGCCGAGGTCGAGTCCGATGTCGTCGAGGTCGTAGCAGTCGGCGAAGACGAAGAGACCGCTGCAGAGCCGTCCGAGAAGGACAAGGCTTCCGGCGACTTCGTCTGGGACGAGGAAGAGTCCGAGGCTCTCCGCCAGGCACGCAAGGATGCCGAACTGACGGCGTCCGCCGACTCGGTTCGCGCCTACCTCAAGCAGATCGGCAAGGTCGCACTCCTCAACGCCGAAGAGGAAGTCGAACTGGCCAAGCGCATCGAGGCCGGCCTCTACGCCGTGCAGATCATGCAGGACCTCGCTGACAAGGGCGAGAAGTTGCCTGCGGCTCAGCGACGCGACATGAGCTGGATCTGCCGCGACGGCAACCGCGCCAAGAACCACCTCCTCGAGGCCAACCTCCGCCTGGTCGTCTCGCTGGCCAAGCGCTACACGGGCCGCGGCATGGCGTTCCTGGACCTCATCCAGGAAGGCAACCTCGGTCTGATCCGTGCAGTCGAGAAGTTCGACTACACCAAGGGTTACAAGTTCTCGACCTACGCCACGTGGTGGATCCGTCAGGCCATCACCCGCGCAATGGCCGACCAGGCTCGCACCATCCGTATCCCGGTGCACATGGTCGAGGTCATCAACAAGCTCGGCCGTATCCAGCGTGAGCTGCTCCAGGACCTGGGCCGTGAGCCCACGCCGGAAGAGCTCGCCAAGGAAATGGACATCACGCCGGAGAAGGTGCTGGAAATCCAGCAGTACGCGCGTGAGCCGATCTCTCTCGACCAGACCATCGGCGACGAGGGCGACAGCCAGCTCGGTGACTTCATCGAGGACTCCGAAGCTGTTGTCGCAGTCGATGCCGTCTCGTTCACCTTGCTGCAGGATCAGCTGCAGTCGGTACTCGAGACGCTGTCCGAGCGCGAAGCCGGCGTGGTTCGCCTCCGCTTCGGTCTCACCGACGGTCAGCCGAGGACTTTAGACGAAATCGGACAGGTCTACGGCGTCACGCGTGAGCGTATCCGCCAGATCGAATCGAAGACGATGTCGAAGCTGCGCCACCCGTCGCGTTCGCAGGTTCTGCGCGACTACCTCGACTAGTCACACCAGCTATGCACACAAGAGCCGCTCTCCGGATCTCCGGAGAGCGGCTCTTGTGCGTTTGCCGCCTCAGACCAAGAGTGTGTCCCGGAGTTGTGCGACATCGTCCTCGCTCAACTGAAGGCCGTCCCGGACGTAGTTGTCGAAGTTGCCGTACACCCGATCCACCGTGGCGAAAGACGTGTCCAGCCAAGACTGTTCGACGCCGTCGATGAACGCGCTCCCCGTGCGGGGTCCGGTGAGGTACTGATTGCTGAGCATGTAATCGGCGTTCACGTCGGTGCGACTCACGCCGAGGACGGTCAGGAGAACTGCGGTCATCCAACCGGTACGGTCCTTGCCCGCCGAGCAGTGGTAGAGGACTGCACCGTCGGTGTTCGCGACGTTCACCAGCGCGTCGTGGAATGCGCGGCTCGCCCCCGGATCGGTCACCATCAACGCGTACATCGTCGGCATGTCCACCAGCGCCGGGAGGTTGGCGGGGTTGGTTCCGATGACGTCGAACCAGTTGCTTCGCGCCCCGTTCGGAAGGCGATCCTGCGAGAGCGTTCGTTCGACGACCGTACGGAAGTCGTCGACCGATTCCACTCCGCGTTCGCTCAACGACGCGAGATCCGACGGTGTCAGCTTGTCGAGGGCATTCGAGCGAAATACCTTCCCCCACCGAACGGTCTGCCCGTCCGCGGCGTCGTAGCCACCGATGTCACGCGCGTTCGACGCACCCTCGAGGTGCAGCGATCGATCCGCGGCAACCTGCGCAGCTGTGGGTCCGGCGTGGTCGAGAGCGGGAATTCCACCGGCGAGCGCCGGGACCGGTGCACACGAGATGATCAGCGCACACAGAGCGGTCGCGGCGGGACGGGCGATTCTGTTCGACATCCGGACAGAATAGGACCGCAATCAGGACTTCGTACGAACCTTGATGTACAACGAGGCGACCGGTTCGATAACTCTTGCCGCCACCGGGCCGATGACCGCCATCAGGAGCACGTAAGCAGTTGCCAATGCGGCAAGTTCGGCGTCGACGGCGCCTGCGGACACCGCGAGGCCGGCGATGATGATGGAGAACTCACCGCGGGCGATCAGAGCGGCACCGGCGCGCGCCTGACCCATTCGCGCGACACCCTGACGCCTGGCCGCCCAGGCGCCGGTTACCAGCTTCGTGATCGCCGTGACCACTGCCAGGATCGCGGCCCATCCGAGGACTGGCGGAATGGAACTGGGATCGGTGTTGAGACCGAAGACCACGAAGAACATTGCGGCGAACAGATCTCGAAGGGGCTCGAGCACGCGACTGGCATTGTGCGCCGTCGACCCCGAGATCGCGATTCCGAGGAGGAATGCGCCCACAGCCGCCGACACCTGCATCGCCGAACTGATGCCGGCGACCAACAGTGCGGCACCGAGCAGCTTGAGCAGGAGCGTCTCACTGTCGGGACTGTCGAGGAGGGCAGAGACGTACCGTCCGTATCGGAGGGCCACGACAAGAACCACGGTGATGACCAACAACGAGATCCCGACCGCTTCGAGCCCGCCCATGAAGCTCACGCCCGCGAGCATCGCGGTCAGAATCGGCAGGTACAGCGCCATCGCCAGGTCTTCGAACACCAGAATCGAAAGCACGACCGGTGTCTCGCGGTTACCGAGGCGCCCCAGGTCGCTGAGCACCTTGGCGATGATTCCCGAAGACGAGATGTAGGTGACGCCGGCCATGACCGTCGCCCCCACGACGCCCCAACCGAGCATCAAGCCGACAACCGCGCCAGGGGTGGCGTTGAGGACGATGTCGACGATGCCGGCTACCCGCGAGCGTTTGAGACCGGTGACGAGCTCGGCCGCAGTGTATTCGAGCCCCAACAGCAGCAAGAGCAGGACGATCCCGATCTCACTTGCCAGATGGGAGAACTCGCCGATGTCGCCGAGCTGGATGAAACCGCCCTGTCCGAAGCACAGGCCGCCGATCAGGTAGAACGGGATCGGCGACATGCCGACGCGAGCAGCGAGCCGTCCGAGCAGTCCGAGCGCGAAGAAGACCG
>NZ_LVCT01000291.1:0-17445 GCF_001647205.1 Rhodococcus sp. EPR-134 | reverse complement strand
GACCACCGATGTGATCGGTGGTTTGGCTGGTTCGCAGGGAATCGTGTTGCACGAGTTGGCTTCTGTGCAGGGATCGCTCGAGGATGCGTTCATGAAGTTGACCGGAGACGATGTCCAGTACCACGCATCCGGTATCGATCCGGGCGCCGGAGCCCACCACGCAAACACACAGCACGCTATGGGAGGTGCACTGTAATGGCTGTTCTCAGTGCTGAACGTATCAAGATCACCACGACCAAGTCGCCGCTGTGGTGCACGATCACAATCATCGTCCTAGGGTTGGGCGTCGCCTGGATGATCGGGCGTTCGTCGAGTTCGAGCATTCAGGCGTACAACGACGAAGCCGCATCAGGAACTCCTGATTTCGAGAAATTCCTCCCCACGTTCAACGACGCGGGGCTAGGAGTATCCGGATTCGGCGTCATGGTCCTGATGATCATGGCGGCGCTCGCGATCACCAGCGAGTACCGCTTCGGCATCATCCGTACCACCTTCCAGGCCATCCCGAGTCGGGCTTCGGTTCTGATCGCCAAAGCCGGCCTGATCGGGGCTTTCGGCGCGGTACTGTCCTTCGTTCTCATGCTCGGCGCGGTATTCATCACCAAAGCTGCGGCAGGCTCTGAAGGTTCCACCAATCTGGCACTGGACAACGCCGATGCCTGGCGTGCCGTTTACGGCGTACCGATCTTCGCGTTCCTCTGCGTCGCCCTTGCCATCGCCGTCGGAGCACTCCTTCGTCAGTCCGCCGGCGCGATTGCACTACTGCTGCTGTGGCCACTGCTCATCGAGAGCCTGTTTGGCATGTTCGGATCCTTCGGCAGAAACGTCACACCGTTCCTCCCGTTCGCCAACGCCGACCACTTCCTCTCTTCGGGTTCGAGCACCAATTTCCATTGGGGCCCTTGGGGAAGCCTGTTCTACTTCGCAGCGTTTGTGCTGGTGATATTCGGAATCAGCATCGCCGTCGTCAACAAGCGCGACGCCTGACCGAGTCGCAAACCGACCAAGACCGAAACTGGCCGCACCGGAGCCCTTCCGGTGCGGCCAGTTTCGCGTTGACAGAACCCGCAGCGCTTGTCGATCACGCCAAGGAACAGGGCACGCGCGGGTTCGCGTCACTCTGCCCCGCGGACGCGGCACCTCGAAATAAGACCTGGTCGAGTTCTTGGCAGACTGACCTCACATGTCAGCGTTCCAGTTGCGCGGCAAGCTCTTTCATCCAATCGAGGAATGCCTGCGGGCCGTCGAACTGGACGCCGTCGACAGCAGCCACTTCCGGTGCGATGTCGTCGCCCTTGACCACCAACGCTTCTCCACCCGAGGCAAGGACAGCGGCAAAGGCCGGTAGGTCACCCCGGTCGTCGCCCGCGTACGCGACGACGTCGACCCCTGCGGCCGCGATCGCGCGAAGGAGGCCTGTCCCCTTGTCCTCCTCAACGGGTGGGCGCAATTCCTCGACCAACTTGCCGGGCTCACGCCGCAACCCGGTCCGGCTCGCGATTTCTGTCGTCGCTGCTTCCACCAGGCGCTGCGCGACCGCACGATCCGCGGCCCGACGCCAATGCACGGCCACCGCAAGGCCTTTGCTCTCGACATGGATGCCAGGAACTGCCGGAGAGTCGAACAAGCGGCGCAGGTCGGCTTCTGCTTCAGCGACGGCATCACTAAACGCCGCGACGGCCGGAAGCACCTCGATTCCGTTGTCCGTCCAGGTCTCGACACCGTAGGAACCCATGAGTACAACCGAATCCAGGCTCAGCCGTTCTCGCAGAAACGACACCGGCCGCCCCGAAAGCAGGCCGACTACACCGAGGTGTTTCGTCAGAGTCGCGAGCACGTCCTCGGCGCCGGGCAGGAGTGCACTCGCCGACGGATCATCGACGATGGGTGCAAGCACACCGTCGAAATCCATCACCAGTCCACAGCGAGCTGGATCGGACGTGAGTCGGAGGATGACGTCCGCAGCGGTTCGCATGGTTCGAGTGTGCCAAATCGATCGCACCCGCAATACCAACACCGGATCCGAATGTAATCTCCGCCACTTCGTCCAGGTTGTCCGGAACCGCTGGCGAACTCGCGTTCTCTCCCTGCAAGGGCGGACTGTGGTCCGATACAGTTCTCACCACGCTTACCAACTGGGGGGTAATGATGAGCGAATTGACTGTCGCCACTGACGGCATCCGAAAGTACGGCTCGACGTCGACCGAAGCGGCAGGACGCATCGCGCAGGCCGCCGCCGTCGATCTGGGTGCAAACATCGCAGCAGTCGCACCGGCCGTGGGCCCCGTCGGGATCGAATTTCTCGAAGCATTCGCGCGCGCTCAGGCCACACACACCAAAGATGTTGCAGCACTCGCCACGTTCTACGCCGGCAACGCCGCGACGGCCGGTGCAGCCGCGCAGGCCTACGACACCACAGATCATGCAATCGCAACAGATCTGACCGCTGTGGCCGGATCGACGGGCGCGACCGCGTGAGCACCGAAGACGACTCGACGACCGTCATCGAATTCCCTCACGGTGGCGCTCCTGCCCCGGCACTGCCGAACAATGTGGTCGAATCGATGCTCGCCGGCATACCGGTACCGGCACTCCCCGGAATCGAAGATCTGTTCGCGCCCTTGATCGAACTCGGGAAGAGTCTCGGCACAGGCACTTTTGCGGGCATCGATCCCGTCGGCATCTTCGATCAGGCGTCCACTCTCATCGACCACGCCATGGGACTGTCCCGAAGCGCGGTCGCCGAGGTAAGCCAGACCTGGAACAGCACCGGCAGTGACGCCGCGACCGAACTGTCGCGATCCGCCCAGAACAGCGGCGCAGAATTGAGCGAACGCGGAACCGCGATATCGAAAACTGCTGCTGCCGCCGCGGAATCGGTGCAGCGAGGCAACGCGAATCTCGCGGCAATCGCGCAGTCCTTCGCCACCACGGTTGCAGCTGCCGCGCCCATCGCGTGGACACCACCAGGACAGGCGATGTTGCTTGCCTCGGCAGCTGAACACATGCAGGCAGCCGTCGCGGCGGTGACTCGGACGCGCGGGGAGATGCTCGGGCACACCGCAGCCATGAACGCCCTTGCCGGACCGATCCCCGTGCCGACCCCACCGACCAGTGAGGCACTCTCCAACCTGATCACTGCGGAGGCAATCAACAACGCCGCCCGTCAGATCGCCCAACCTCTGTCTGCCTCAACCGATGCCGGTGATGCGCCGTACTCCACCCACCCGGACTCCACTCAGCCAGGCACCGAGGCTGTTCGAACCTCGGCTGCACAGGCCGGCGCCGGGCTTCCGACCGGCGTCGACAAGCTGTGGGGCGCAGGCAATCCGTCGACGTCACTCGCAGCCGGCGCGTCGCCGTCACCCAGTGCGACGGCAAGCTCTGGCGGAGCATGGGTGAGCGGAAGCGGTGGCACTACCGGCGGAATGGTGAGTGGTGCAGCGGGAGTTGCTGCAGTTCAACCGGTTCCGGTAACAACGCCCGGCCTGGGTGCACCATCGTCGGCAGTCGGCAGTAGCGGCATGTCGCCGGGCGGCATGCCGGGCGGTGGACCCCGCGGATCTCGGGACGACGAGTCGTCACGCACTACCCCGAGGTATCTCGTCACTGCCGGCGACGAGAATTCGATGGTCGACGATCTGCCGATGGTGTCGCCGCCCGTGCTCGGGGCTGACGATCCCGATCAGTACCTGTTCCGAGATCTCTGATCAAGACAAACCTCAGACGAAGCCCAACTCCCGCACCGCCGCACGCTCCTGCTCCAGTTCGCTGACGGACAGGTCGATCCGTTCGCGTGAGAAGTCGTCGATCGCGAGGTCGGGCACGATAGCGAACTCGCCATCGGCACAGGTCACAGGGAAGGAAGAGATCAATCCTTCGGGCACTCCGTAGGAACCGTCCGAACAGACGGCCATGGATACCCAGTCGTCCTCGACGGTACCGATCACCCAGTCGCGGACGTGGTCGATCGACGCGCTGGCCGCACTCGCCGCAGAGGACGATCCCCGCGCAGCGATGATGGCGGTGCCTCGCACCTGCACAGTCGGGATGAATTCGTTCTCCACCCAGTCGCGGTCGTCGATCACCGCGAGTGCAGGCTCACCTGCGACAGTCGCGTGGGACAGGTCCGGGTACTGCGTCGCCGAATGGTTTCCCCAGACGGACACCTTGCGCACCGACGACGCACGAACCCCGGTCTTCTTCACGACCTGCGCGATCGCTCGGTTGTGGTCGAGACGTGTCAGCGCACTGAACCGAGTATCGGGCACGTCCGGTGCATTGTTCATCGCGATGAGCGCGTTGGTGTTGGCCGGGTTTCCCACGACCAGCACCTTGACGTCCGAGGCTGCGTTGTTGTTGATCGCCTTCCCGTGCGCTGTGAAAATCGCGCCGTTCGCACTCAGCAAGTCGGCACGCTCCATCCCCTTGCTCCGCGGACGTGCGCCGACCAGCATCCCGACGTTCGCGCCGGAGAAGGCGACATCGGGATCGTCGGTGATGTCGATGGAGCTCAGCAACGGAAATGCGCCGTCTTCGAGTTCCATCGCAACGCCTTCGGCAGCGGACACGGCGGCAGGAATCTCGAGCAGTCGAAGTTTGATCGGGACGTCAGCGCCGAGCATCTCCCCCGCAGCTATGCGGAAAAGCATTCCGTATGCGATCTGACCCGACGCTCCGGTTACCGTGACGGTTACGGGCGCAATACTCATTGCCGACTCCTCACCTGCCGTTTTCACGACTGTCCGTTCTACAACGCTGTAAGAACGGTTTCCACGCTAGTCGAGTAAACCGGCCACTTCGTGGTCTGTCAGTGTGGTTCTCGGCACTCGTCCCTCCGCCGTCACGAGTTCGACGGCGCGGTAGAGCGGACGCTCGGCGAGTCCGGCGCCGCGGGCTTCGGCACGCAACTGTTCGATCAGCACCGAGGACAACGCGGCAGCCGGTACCAACTCGCTGGCCGCCAGCGCGTCCGCGAGCTTGCGGAGTGCAAGGATCTCCAACTCGCGCCCACCCCCCGCGGTATACAGCGCGAGCGGGATCCGCACGGTGGACCGTCCGTCGCCGAGCGTCAAGCTGACTTCGCTGATCCGGCCGGATCTCACCGTCAATGCCGCCGTGAGTACCTCGGCCACGTCGACGACGTTGGTTCGAAAACCAGCTTGCGCACGAACTCTGTTGCCGTACAACGTGATGTGCCGGCGCAGCGTCATCAGGATCGCCAGTGACGTCGGCACCGCAATGACGGCGCCGACGATCACTCCAACGGTCGCCGTCGAGAACACACTGACGATCAACCCGACGACCACGCCGAACACCACGACAACAACGGCGAATTTCTTCAGCCGCGGCGCGATCAACGCCACGGGAACCAGATCGAGCGAAACCGGTTCGGCCTCAGTGCTCAACGAGTTCCCCGAGCTTGTCGACAACCTGGTCGAGCGCCACTGTCTCCTGCTCACCTGTTGCCAACTGTTTGACAACGACAACGCCCTCTTCGAGTTCACGCTCGCCGAGAACCAAAGCGATCGCGGCACCCGAACGATCAGCTGCCTTCATCGAGCCCTTCACGCCACGGTTTCCGTACGCCAGGTCGACGCGAATCCCATTGGCACGCAACTGATGTGCGATCTTCACCAGTGCAGCCTTCGCCTCGGCACCCATCGGTACACAGAAGACGTCGACACGCGCCGGTGGCGCAACGGACTTGCCCTCGGCCTCGAGCGCGAGAACCGTGCGGTCGACGCCGATTCCGAACCCGATGCCCGAGAGCGGCTGTCCACCCAGCTGTTCCATCAGACCGTCGTAACGACCACCACCACCGATTCCGGACTGCGCACCCAGTCCGTCGTGCACGAATTCGAAGGTTGTCTTGGTGTAGTAGTCGAGGCCGCGGACCATGCGCGGGTTGACGACGTACGGAACGCCCAATGCGTCCAGGTGCGCTAGCACCTCGTCGAAGTGCGCCTTGCAGCTCTCGGACAGGTGATCGAGCATGAGCGGTGCGCCCGCAGTCATCTCGCGTACATCCGGGCGCTTGTCGTCGAGCACGCGGAGCGGGTTGATCTCGGCGCGTCGACGCGTGTCTTCGTCGAGTGGGAGTGCAAAGAGAAACTCCTGCAGCAGTTCGCGATACTGCGGCCGGCAGGTGTCGTCACCGAGAGAGGTGATTTCGAGGCGGAAGCCGTCGAGCCCCAAAGACCGGAATCCGGCGTCGGCGATCGCGATGACCTCAGCGTCGAGCGCGGGGTCGTCGATCCCGATGGCTTCGACGCCGACCTGCTGCAACTGGCGGTAGCGACCGGCCTGCGGGCGCTCGTAGCGGAAGAACGGGCCCGCGTAGCTGACCTTGACCGGCAACTGTCCACGATCGAGGCTGTGCTCGATGACCGCACGCATGACTCCGGCGGTTCCCTCGGGACGCAACGTCACCGAACGGTCACCGCGGTCGGCGAATGTGTACATCTCTTTGCTGACGACGTCGGTCGACTCACCGACACCGCGAGCGAACAGGCCGGTGTCCTCGAAGATCGGCAATTCGATGTGGCCGTATCCGGCCAACCTCGCGGCGCGCGTCAAACCGTCACGAACGGCGACGAATTCGGCTGACTGCGGCGGAACGTAGTCCGGAATGCCCTTGGGTGCAGAGAAGGTGCTGGCTTTACTCACGAGAGGTACTTTTCCTTATTCTTGTGCGCTGAGTCCAACGAGAAACGGATTCGAGCTTCGCTCGGCGCCGATCGAACTGTTGCCGCCGTGCCCGGGCAGGACCACTGTCTCGTCACCGAGTACCAATAGCTTGCGGGCGATCGAAGCGAGCAACTGCTCGTGATTTCCGCCGGGCAGGTCGCTGCGCCCGATGGAACCCTGGAACAGGGTGTCACCGGTGAACGCCAAATCCACGGGCCCGCTCTCGGTGTTCGCCTGGGTGCGGAACACCACCGATCCCTGCGTGTGCCCGGGTGTGTGGTCCACGACGAACGTCATTCCGGCCTCGGTGATCTTGTCTCCGTCGGCCAGTTCGATCACCTCGTCCGGCTCCACGAACGTCATGCCTTGAATGAATTCCTTCATCGTCGGGCCGATCCCCCGTGCCGGATCGCTGAGCATGTAGCGATCCTCGGGATGGATGTACGCGGGTACGGAATACCGCTCACAGACCTCGCGGGCCGACCACACGTGATCGAGATGACCGTGCGTCAGGAGGACCGCCGTGACCGACATGTCCTTGGAGTCCAGATATTCGAAGAGCGGCTCAGCTGCATCCTGACCCGGATCTACGACTACGCACTCGCACGCGTCGTTCTGAGCGAGTATGTAGCAGTTGGTTTGGAACATCCCGGCCGGAAAACCAGTGACGAGCACGGGGGCAACTCCTCTTCGAAGGGTGGAAACGAACAACACGCTGTCGGTTACAGCCTAAGCTGCTGCCCCGCCAGTAAGTTCTCAGGTTGCAATGGGAGACTCTGACGACGAGTAGAGCCGCTTGCCGAAGCCGACCCCCAGGGTGTCGCTCGGCCGGCCGACCACGATCCACCCGCGATACGGAGGACTACAGCAGTGCCGAGTAACGAGCAACGCCGCGAGGCGGCGAAACGCAAGCTCGAGCGTCAGCTCGAACGTCGCGCAGAACGTGCCCGCAAGCGCAAGCAGATGACGATAGCCGGAACTGCGCTCGGCGTGGTCGTCGTAGTCGGCGTCGTCGGTGGACTCATCTGGCTGAGCAATCGCAGTGACGACGACGCGAACACCACCAACACTGCTGCCGACGACTCGAGCCTCACGCCACAGACCGCGGGTGCAATGCCGGCCGGTCTGTCGACGCCACTGGCCGACACGGTTTCCTGCTCGTATCCAGCCGACGGCGCTACCGCGTCCAAGGCCAACAACCCTCCTCGTACCGACGGGATTCCCACCACCGCGCCGGACGCGACGCCGAGCATCAGCGTCGAGACCTCGCAGGGAAACATCGGGCTCACACTCGACGGAACGAAGTCTCCGTGCACGGTCAACAGCTTCGTGAGCTTGGCGCAGCAGGACTACTTCAACGACACCACCTGCCACCGCATGACGACGAGCCCCTCGCTCCAGGTGCTGCAGTGCGGTGACCCGTCCGGCACCGGCACCGGCGGACCGGGCTACGGCTTCGACAACGAATTCCCCACCACGGCGTATTCCACCACCGACCCGGCAGCGCAAGAGCCCGTCACCTACGCGCGCGGCACGGTTGCGATGGCCAACACCGGGGCACCCGGTAGCAACGGCAGCCAGTTCTTCCTCGTCTACGGCGACTCACAACTCCCCCCGCAGTACACGGTTTTCGGCACGATCGACGAAACCGGGCTCGCCACTTTGGACAAGGTCGCGGCCGGCGGATCGACGCCAGAGGGTGACGGCAAGCCGAATCTGACCACCGACATCAAGACAGTAAGGCTCGACTGATGCGACGTAATCCTGTGATGCGCTTTCCTGTAGTTATTGCCGCCGCCAGCGCCGCGGCGCTGCTTCTGGCTGGTTGTTCCAGTGATTCCGGTAGCTCGGACTCGCCGTCCAGCACCTCCAAGGCGAAGTCGACAACGGCTGCCATGCCGCCGCTCGACATGTCACAGTTCGACGCACTCCCGCCTGTCCCGACTCCGGCCTCGGCGACCGTCGACTGCTCGTACCCGAGCGCGGCGGGTGCAGCAAAAACCGTCAATCCGCCGAACTCCACGGGTGTGTCCACCGAGGGAACCGTCAACGTCGCGCTCACGACTACGGCCGGCCCGATCGGGATGGAACTGAACCGGGCGGAAGCCCCCTGCACGGTCAACAGCATCGTGAGCTTGACCGAGCAGAAGTACTTCGACGACACCCCGTGCCATCGACTCGTCACCACACCCGGTCTACAGATCCTGCAGTGCGGCGATCCCTCGGGCAAGGGCACGGGCGGACCAGGCTATGGCTTCGACAACGAGTACCCGACCACTGCCTACCCGGCTAACGATCCGGCACTCTCCTTGCCTGCCGTCTACCCCCGCGGCACGCTGGCAATGGCCAACTCGGGTAAACCGGGCAGCAACGGCAGTCAGTTCTTCCTCGTCTACGAGGATTCGGTCTTGCCGCCCAACTACACGGTCTTCGGAAAGATCGACGACGCCGGCCTGGCGACGATCGAGAAGATCGCGGCCGACGGCGACGACGGTGGCATGGGAGCAACCGGCGGCGGTGCACCCAACACCCCGATCACCATCGAGACTGCAGTAGTCGCCTGACCCCCTGTGCGCCTTTATTAACCGCCCGCGGTTAATAAAGGCGCACAGCAGTTTACGAAGCAGAGGTCACGCGGTAGACGTCGTAGACGCCTTCCACGTTACGAACCACGTTGAGAACATGACCCAAGTGCTTCGGGTCGCCCATCTCGAAGGTGAACTTGCTGATCGCCACCCGGTCGCCGGACGTGGTGACCGAGGCCGACAGGATGTTCACCTTCTCGTCTGCCAACGCCTTGGTGACGTCGGAAAGCAACCGATGACGATCGAGCGCCTCGATCTGGATCGCGACCAGGAACACCGATGTCGCTGACGGTGCCCATTCGACGTCGATGATTCGCTCCGACTGATCGTGGAGCGAGTTGGCGTTGGTGCAGTCGGTACGGTGCACGCTGACCGCGCCGCCACGCGTGACGAAGCCCAGAATCGAATCGCCCGGTACCGGCGTGCAACACTTCGCGAGTTTTGCCACCGTGCCCGGTGCTCCGGGAACCAGAATTCCGGAGTCACCCGTACTGCGGGTGCGCACCGGCATGGTCGACGGCGTCGAACGCTCGGCCAGTTCCTCCTCGACGGCGCCGACGCCGCCCAGATGAGCAACCAGTCGCTGCACGACGTGGTGCGCCGACACCTGACTCTCGCCTACGGCCGTGTACAACGCCGAGACGTCGGGATAGCGAAGTTCGTGCGCGATCGTGCTCATCGATTCGGCATTCATCAACCGCTGCAACGGAAGTCCCACACGGCGGACTTCCTTCGCGATCTGATCCTTGCCGGACTCGAGCGCCTCTTCGCGGCGTTCCTTCGCGAACCACTGCCGGATCTTCGCCTTGGCACGCGGCGAGACGACAAACGTCTGCCAATCTCGGCTCGGCCCGGCGGTGGCAGCCTTCGACGTGAAGACCTCTACCACTTCGCCGTTTTCGAGAGTTCGTTCCAGCGCGACCAACCGGCCGTTGACCCTGGCACCGATGCATCGGTGCCCGACCTCGGTGTGCACCGCATACGCGAAATCGACGGGAGTCGATCCGGCAGGCAACGTGATCACGTCACCCTTTGGCGTGAAGACGAAGATCTCCTTGACCGCGAGGTCGTAACGCAACGATTCGAGGAACTCCCCCGGATCGGCCGCTTCACGTTGCCAGTCGAGTAGCTGACGCATCCACGCCATGTCGTCGACCTCGGCGATGTCGCCCGCGTGCTTGCCCTTGGTCTCCTTGTACCGCCAGTGCGCGGCGATACCGAACTCGGCGGTCCGGTGCATGTCCTGGGTCCGGATCTGGACCTCCAGGGGCTTGCCTTCCGGTCCCACGACGGTGGTGTGCAGCGACTGGTAGACGCCGTAGCGCGGCTGTGCGATGTAGTCCTTGAAGCGTCCGGCCATCGGCTGCCACAGCGAGTGGACAACACCGACCGCGGCGTAACAGTCACGCACCTCTTCGCACAGAATGCGCACGCCGACCAGATCGTGGATGTCGTCGAAATCGCGGCCCTTGACGATCATCTTCTGGTAGATCGACCAGTAGTGCTTGGGCCGGCCCTCGACGATGGCATTGATCCGCGAGGCGGACAGAGTCGAGTTGATCTCGGCGCGAACCTTGGCCAGATAAGTGTCTCGAGAGGGCGCGCGATCGGCGACCAGTCGAACGATCTCGTCGTACTTCTTCGGGTGCAGGATCGCGAACGAAAGGTCCTCGAGTTCCCACTTGACGGTCGCCATTCCGAGCCGATGCGCAAGTGGTGCAATGACTTCGAGAGTCTCACGCGCCTTACGTGCCTGCTTTTCGGGCGGCAGGAATCGCATCGTGCGCATGTTGTGCAGACGATCCGCAACCTTGATCACGAGCACGCGCGGGTCCCGCGCCATCGCGATGATCATCTTGCGGATGGTTTCGCCCTCGGCGGCGGTGCCCAGAACGACCTTGTCGAGTTTGGTGACTCCGTCGACAAGGTGAGCGACCTCGTCACCGAAATCCTTGGTCAACTCTTCGAGTGAGTAACCGGTGTCCTCGACGGTGTCGTGCAGAAGGGCTGCGACGAGGGTAGTGGTGTCCATACCCAACTCGGCCAGAATGCTTGCGACGGCCAACGGATGCGTGATGTACGGATCGCCGGACTTGCGCCGCTGGCTCGAATGTCTGTCCTCGGCGACGTCGTACGCACGCTGGAGCAGCGCGAGGTCGGCCTTCGGATACAGCTCACGGTGGAGGCTGACCAACGGCTCGAGCACCGGGCGGATGGTGGCGTTGCGCTGACCGGTGATGCGTCGAGCAAGCCGAGCGCGCACCCTACGGGAGGCGGAAGCGGGCACGGCCAGATTCTGCCCACCCCGATTGCCGGTAGTTTGCGCAGATCCCGAATCGTCGGGCACCGCGGACTTCGATGGTGTCGTCTCCGGAGCCGGAACTGCACCCGTCTCCTGCGACACTGCACCCGAGTTCTGTGATCGATCAAGATTCGACGTCATGTCGCCACCTCCTACCACCGAGTTGGTTGAGGCAACCGCCCTGCATCGGGTAATTGCCCTGGAGGTCTAACTCGACCCCCAGGAGACAACTTTAATACTCAGACCTTCACCAGTGATGTCAGTGGGTACTTCAAGAAGCGATCTCGACCGCGCAGTTCCTCGATCTCGAGCACCACTGCGACGCCGACGACGTTCGCTCCACCCAACTCGACCAACTGTACAGCCGCCTCGAGTGTCCCTCCGGTAGCCAGAACGTCGTCGATCACCAGAACATTCCGCCCCGTGAGATCGAAGCCGTTTGCGGGAATCTCGAGAGTCGAGGATCCGTACTCGAGGCTGTACGAACGAGAGAGCACCGGCGGCGGCAGTTTGCCGACCTTCCGCACGGCAACGACTCCCGCACCCATCTTCGCGGCCGCACCGGCACCGAGCAGGAAACCGCGAGCATCGACGGCGGCGATCGTGTCGGCGTCCGGAGCACAGGCGACAAGGGCATCGAGCACGGCCCCGAACCCCTCGGCGTCGGCGAACACCGGAGTCAGATCGGCGAACCGAACACCGGGACCGGGAAAGTTGTCCGCCCAGCGGGTCAGCCGAACAACGGCGTCCCCGGCAGCCCGGTGGATTGCGATCAATTCTTCAGTCGTGTGCAAGGCAACACCATTCGAGACGCTCATCTGCGTAGTACCCATCTGTCCATGTTCCAGCCGGTAGCGGCCCGAGTCGGATTGACCAACACTGCCGACATGCCTGGAGCTACAGCGACAGTTCGTAGTTGATTGAACAGTGGAATCGTAGGCACCTGGGTCCACAGGATGTTCTCCGCCTCCACCGAGAGTCCCAATTGCGCACTCGTGCTCGCATCCACGTTCAACTGATCGATGATCTGATCGATCCTGGCATTTCCGTACGTACCGAGGTTTGCGCCGTTGCCCGATCGCAGCGCTCCGCGCGCGTCGATCATGCTCGCTGTTCCGCCTGCGCCGACTTTGCCTGCCATGCCGGAGAGCACGGCGTCGACTCCCCCACTCTGCAGACTCGCGGGATCGAAGCTGTCGCTACTTGCGTCCTCGACCGTGATTCCCGCCGGAGCACACGCGGCTTTCGCTTCGGAGACGATCTGCGCCCGCACCGGGTCCGGTGCGAGGTACCCGACCCGGACGGTCAACTGGTCGAGGTCGGCTTCCGACAACGACGTCTTCGCAGCCTCGATGTCGGCATTGGCGTACCGATCACCGTCGACCGCAGCGGCGTCGCTGTAAACGAGTGAATCCGGCGCCATCAGTCGCGAATCGACCACGCCGGAACCCAAACCCGCCTGCGGCGCATTCTCCGTCTGCCCGAACTTCTCGAACAGAGTCGTACGCGGAACACAATGCGCGAACGCTCGACGGGCGGCTTCGTCGCCCAGCGAACCAGAGGTCGCGAGAACGAACTGCTCGATCGACCGCGACGGAATCTGTTGGACGTCGAACCCGGACGGAGTACCGAGTTCGCCAGCCGAGCCGGAAGCGACGTCGACTACCTCGATCGAGTTCTTGTCGAGATCCTCGGTCAGATTCACACCACGTGGCCAGACGACGATGCGATCGGTCGCAGGCTTGTTGCCCCACCACCGCTCGTTCGCGACCAGCACCAGGCCGTCGTCGGTACTGTACGAGTCGATTCGATACGGACCAGCGGAGGGCAGTACGGAGGTGTCCACCTGACCTGGAGTCAGGTTCCACCCGGTGTTCCAGAAGTCCGCGATCTTCGACAACGCTTCGGTGTCACCGGCATTCACCGCGCTCACCACGTCGCTGACACCCGTGCGCTGCGTCACGACGTGTGAAGGCATCAACGCAGTCGCACCGAACAACGACCGCCAATCGGTGAACGATCGCCCGGGTTTGAAGAACACCGTCGCGTCCTTCGCCCCGCTCTGGCAGTCGATCCGGTCGATGTCCGCGTATCCGAGATTGTTCGCCGTGTCGAACATGGGCTTCACGGCACCATCGACGTCTTCGGTGAACTTGCCACTCGACGCCGCCCAGGTGAGGACGAGATCGTCACAGGACATCGGAATCCCATCGGAGTACACGGACGCCGGATTGAGCTTGTACGAGACCGTGAGCACGTCACCGGGCAACTCAGACGCCGTTCCGATGTCGGTGTCGGAGACAGGTGCTCCGGCCGGGCCGGTGAACGTGAAGCCGGGAAGCACCCGGCCGAACGCGGCCATCGCCCCGGACACCGATCCAGCTGTCGTGTTGGCGTTGTACGTGGAGATGGAGTTGTCGATGGCATATCCGATGGACGGAACCTGCTCGGCGCTTTCCGAGCAGGCCGCCAACGAACCCGCAGCCACAGCGGTGGCCGCAACGAACGTCATCGATCGAACCAGTGTGCGTGTTCTTGGGAGCATGTTCAGTGCCCCTTCTTGTTTCGCTTTCCGGTCGGCCGCGCACCCGGCTGCGGAGCAACCGGAGCACGGCGTGCAACTGGTGCGCCGACGGCAACCGTCTGCGTACCTTTCTCGGCCAGCGTAGCCCGGCGCGAGAGCACCTTACGAGTGTGCGCGGCAACGGGTCCCCAGCGTTCCTTCATCGACACCAGGAGCGGCGTCGCGAAGAAGATCGAGGAGTACGCACCCACGATGATGCCGACGAGCTGAACGAGCGCAAGGTCCTTGAGTGTGCCGACGCCGAGCATCCAGACCGCGACAACCATCAGAGCGATCACCGGGAGCACGCTGATGACCGTCGTGTTGATCGATCGCATCAAGGTCTGATTCACCGCGAGGTTGGCCTGCTCGCCGTACGTCCGGCGCGTCAGATGCAGAACACCGCGGGTGTTCTCTTCGACCTTGTCGAACACCACCACGGTGTCGTACAGCGAGAAGCCGAGAATGGTGAGCAAACCGATCACCGTCGCGGGCGTCACCTCGAAACCGACGAGCGAGTAGACGCCGGCAGTGACGATGATGTCGAAGAACAACGCAACGATCGCAGCTACCGCCATGTCCCGCTCGAAGCGGATGGCGATGTAGATACTCACGATCACCAGGAACACAATCAGCGCGATCAGCGCCTTCTTGGTGATCTGGCCGCCCCAGGTTTCACTCACGTCCGCAAAACTGATGGCTTGCGCCGACGGGTTCCCGTTCTTGTCCTTGGGCTGGAACTCGTCGAAGAGAGCCGACTGAAGATCGTTGATCTGCGTCGCGTTCAACGTCTCCGACCGGATCTGCACGGTTGCGCTGGCACCCGAGCCGACTGTCTGCACGCTGACCGGTTCGAACCCGAGTGTGTCGGAGTAGACGGTTTCCACCGCCGACGTCTCGACTCCGCCCTCGGCCGGGAACTGAATGCGTGATCCGCCTTCGAAATCGATACCGAAGGTGAAGCCGCGCAAGATGATGCTCAGCAGCGCAATGGCGACCAGAGCGCCGGTCAGTCCGTAGTAGAAGCGACGCTTGCCGACGACCTCGAACGCACCCGTTCCGGTGTACAGCCGCGAGAGCCAGCTGTGCTTGGGCATCGCGCCCTGATCGACGCCTGAGTCGGTGATCTCCGACCGGGCCACCGCATCGGCGGACTCGGCGGCGGAACTGTTGGTGGACCCCACCGGGGAGTTGTTGGACTCGCTCATGCTCGTGTCTCCTTAGCCGACGCAGCGGCGGCAACCTTACGTTCGCGGGCAACCTCTTGCACTGCGCCGAGACCGTTGACGCTGGGCTTGGACCAGAACGCCGAACGGGACGCCATGCTGACCAGTGGCCACGTCACGAGGAACACGACAATCACGTCGAGAATGGTCGTCAGACCCAAGGTGAAGGCGAAGCCGCGCACCTGTCCGACCGCCAGCACGTACAGAACCGCAGCGGCGATGAAGCTCACCGCGTTGCCGGAAAGAATTGTTCGGCGTGCTCTTGCCCAACCGCGTGGCACCGCCGAGCGGAAGCTACGGCCCTCACGCATTTCGTCCTTGATGCGTTCGAAGAACACGACGAACGAGTCGGCGGTCATACCGATACCGATGATCAGACCAGCCATGCCGGCCAAGTCGAGCGTGAAGCCGATGTATCTGCCGAGCAGAACCATGATCGCGTAGACCATGACTCCGGAGAGAATCAGCGACAACGCCGTCAGGACGCCGAGCATGCGGTAGTAGACGAGGCAGTACAGCAGAACGAGAACGAGACCGACCGCGCCGGCGATCAATGCCGCCTGCAGTGAGGCCAGGCCGAGCGTGGCCGAGACCGTCTCGGCCTCAGAGGCTGCGAACGAGAGCGGAAGCGAACCGTACTTCAGTGTGTTGGCAAGTTCTTTGGCACTCTCGGCAGTGAAACTGCCCGTGATCGAGGTGGCGCTACCCGCAGGCGTTGCACCTTGAATCGTGGGAGCGCTGACGACCTTCGAGTCGAGCGTGAACGCTGCCTGCTTGCCGATGTTGGCTGAGGTGAACTCGGCCCAGGTGTTGCTGCCGGTCGTCTTGAACGAGAGGCTGATCTCGTGGCGCGACTGCTGCGAGTTGAAGACCGAAGACGCGTCGGCAATCTCCTGGCCGTCGATGATCGAAGGACCGAGGAGATAGATGTTCAGTCCGTCTTGCGAGCACGCGACCAGCGGCAGGGTCGGGTCGTCGTTTCCACGGAGCGGATCCGCGACGGAGCAGTCGAGGTTCGCCACTGCTTGCTGCTGCACTGTCGGATCGCTGCTCTGCCGGAGGGCGCGCGCTGCGGCGATTTCCGCTGCTGCTGCGTCGCCTTCGTCGGTGCCGTCGCTCGGAGCGTCCCCGGTGGGGGCCGGAGTCGTTGTCTGCGGCGCGGGCGTTGCCTCGGGAGTAGTCGGGTCCTGAGCCAGGAACGGACGGTTCTGCGGCGTCTGCGTCCCGTCAGCGGGTGCTTCGGGGGCCGGTGCATCAGTGGCCGGAGTTTCGGCCGCCGGCGCCTCAGGCGTAGCTGTCCGATTCGCGTCACGGGTGGCGACGTCGATCGAACCCGTCACCGGGCGGATGTACAGACGAGCGGTCTGGCCGAGCGAGCGAGCCTGCGCACTGTCGTCGCCGGGAACGGTGATGACGAGGTTGTCACCGTCGACAACGACCTCGGAACCGGAAACGCCGAGACCGTTGACGCGGGTCTCGATGATTTCCTGAGCCTGCTTGAGACTGTCCTGACTGGGAGCGCTGCCGTCCGGGGTACGAGCGGTCAACGTGACGCGCGTTCCACCCTGCAGGTCGATGCCGAGTTTCGGCGTGGCCGACTTGTCTCCAGTGAAGAACACCAGGGCATACAGTGCCACTACCAGGACCCCGAAAAGGGCCAGGTAGCGGACCGGATGCACCGTTCCGGTGGAAGGTGCCACGATCTTTAAGTCTCCTCGGTAGGTGCAGAGCTTCAGTAAGTGCACGGCTCGGGTGGTCGACGACCACCCGAGCTGCGGCGTTCGAACTGCAACGATTGATCAACGGGGTGAACTGAGCTGCTGGTGTAAGAGCGGACAAACCGATCTGGACGTGTGTCCGAGTTCACAACTCTAGAACACGTACCAGTTCGACGAAGTCAGGACTCCTTGGTGAGCCGGATTTCGGTGTCGGCAGCAGACTCTTCGATCTCGGAAATCGAGTCGTCGTCGTACTCGTCGGTCTCGGTCGTCTCGACGACGCGCTCACGGATGACCAGACGCGACCAGGTGGTGATGACACCGTCCGCGATCTCGAGGTCCACGGTGTCGTCGTCCAGGG
>NZ_LVCT01000290.1:0-2752 GCF_001647205.1 Rhodococcus sp. EPR-134 | reverse complement strand
TCTGCTTGCGCATGCCCAGGAACATGGGCACCAGCAGTGCGAGGATCAAGAGGGGGAAAAGCAAACTCGACATGTGTTGATCAACCTCGGTTGTGTTGCACGTTTTACGCCGCGATGGTCCCGGATGGACCTACGCAATACACCAGTGTGCCATTAGTTGCTGAGGATTCCTGACAGATCGGCCGTTCAAGTAGGCCTTTCCAGTCGAAATTCACTCGCCGTTCGGATCGAACAACGTGGCCTGCGGTTCGTTGACACGAACCTCGATACCGCCCGCTGCGGCATCCGGCGGCGGTGTCATTCCGAGTTGAGTCCAGGCAGCGGCGGTAGCCACACGTCCTCGCGGCGTCCGGGCGATCATTCCGGCCCGGACCAGGAACGGCTCGCACACTTCTTCCACCGTCGACGGTTCCTCGCCGACGGCCACCGCAAGCGTCGACACGCCGACGGGCCCGCCGCCGAACGAACGCACCAAAGCACTCAGTACCGAACGGTCGAGACGGTCCAAGCCCAACTGGTCCACGTCGTAGACGGCCAAGGCCGCCTGAGCGACGTCCATGGTGACGATTCCGTCGGCGCGCACCTCGGCGAAGTCGCGAACCCGGCGCAGCAATCGGTTCGCGATACGCGGTGTCCCCCGCGCGCGTCGTGCGATTTCGGCACCGGCGTCAACTTCGAGATCGACGCCCAGAATTCCGGCCGAACGCATCAGAATCTGTTGCAGCTCTTCGGGTTCGTAGAAATCCATGTGAGCGGTGAACCCGAAGCGGTCGCGTAACGGACCGGTCAGCGCACCCGACCGCGTAGTCGCACCGACCAGCGTGAACGGTGCAACCTCCAGAGGAATCGACGTGGCGCCCGGCCCCTTACCGACGACGACGTCGACACGGAAGTCTTCCATGGCCAGGTACAACATCTCCTCGGCCGGACGAGCGATTCGGTGAATCTCGTCGATGAACAACACGTCGCCCTCGACGAGGTTGCTCAGCATCGCAGCCAGGTCTCCGGCGCGTTCGAGCGCCGGTCCGGACGTCAACCGCAGAGAAGAGCCCAACTCCCCCGCGATGATCATCGCCATCGACGTCTTGCCGAGCCCGGGGGGACCGGACATCAGGATGTGATCAGGCGTGCTGCCACGAAGTTTTGCTCCGGTGAGCACGAGCTGCAGTTGTTCGCGAACACGAGGTTGACCGATGAAGTCGTCGAGACTCTTGGGGCGCAGACTCGCTTCGACATCACCGTCTCCCGCCACCAATTCGGCAGAGACCTGCGACTCGTCGTCGAAATCGTCGATCGGGTCGAAGTTCATCGAGTCTTACCGAGCAGCGACAGAGCAGAACGCAGTGCGACCGACGTGGTGGCCTCGGGCGATTCCGCCAGAACCGAATCCGTGGCCTGCTCAGCCTGCTTGATCGGGAAGCCCAGACCTTCGAGAGCCTCGACGATCTGATCACGGATCGAACTGCCGACGACGACACCGGACGCCGCGCCGGCCGTCGTCGCGACGGCGTCGACCTTGTCGCGCAGTTCGACAACCATGCGCTCGGCGCCGCGTTTTCCGATACCGGGGACCCTCGTCAACGCCGTCAGGTTGCCTTCCGAGAGCGCCCGCCGCAGCGCGTCCGGTTCGAGAACTGCAAGAGTTGCCATCGCCAGGCGCGGTCCGACTCCGGAAACCGTCTGCAGGAGGCTGAACAGGTCCTTCGACTCGGTATCGGAAAAACCGTACAGCGTCATCGAGTCTTCGCGAACGATCATCGTCGTGAACAGTCGCGCTTCGCTTCCCCGGTGCAGCGCACCGAGAGTCACCGGGGTGGCATTGACCCGATAGCCGACACCTGACGCTTCGATGACCGCGTGATCGAGCGCAATATCGAGTACCTCGCCGCGTACCGACGCGATCATCGTGAACCTGCCTTCTTCGTCTCGGCCAATTTTGCCTGATACTTACGCATTTGTTCAGCGGCCATCGCCTCGGCGCGGGCCATCCGCTCGATCATCGGTGCTCGCCAGCAGTGACAGATCGCCAGCGCCAGAGCGTCGGCAGCGTCAGCCGGTTTCGGCGCCGTCTTCAAATTCAGAATTCGCGTCACCATCGCAGTGACCTGCGCCTTGTCGGCGTTACCGCTGCCGGTGACGGCGGCCTTCACCTCGCTGGGCGTGTGGAAACACACCGGAATGCCGCGTCTGGCGGCAGCGAGCGCGACAACTCCGCCTGCTTGCGCCGTCCCCATCGCGGTACTGACGTTGTGCTGCGCGAACACGCGCTCGATCGCGACCACCTCCGGCTTGTACTGCTCGATCCACAGTTCAGCCGCATCGGAGATCCGCAGAAGCCGAGAACCGAGGTCCATCTCGGCCGGAGTCCGCACCACGTCGACCGCAATGGGGCGCACTTTCCTGCCGTTGCTCCCGTCGACCACTCCCAACCCGCAGCGAGTCAAGCCTGGGTCCACTCCGAGCACGCGCACTTGTCACACCTCTCCATACCGAACAGCTGTTCGATAGCTTAGCGGTGCGCGGGACTACTACCCCGCATCAACACGCAACCCGGCCCGGACGCGGACGTCAGGACCGGGTTGAGTTGAAAAACAATCAGTCTTCGAGAGCCGCGAGAACCTCGTCGGAAAGATCGATGTTGGTGTAGACGTTCTGCACGTCGTCAGAATCTTCGAGCGCGTCGACGAGCTTGAAGATCTTGCGTGCGCCGTCGACATCCAAGGGAACCTCGACGGAAGCGCGGAAATCGGCT
>NZ_LVCT01000289.1:0-7999 GCF_001647205.1 Rhodococcus sp. EPR-134 | reverse complement strand
CGATCGGTGACTTCCTCGGCACCGGCGTCGAGCACAGCCATCAGGACGTCGTCCTCCGACTGGCCGTTCTTCTCGAGCGTGACGACACCCTTGCGAGCAAACAGGTAGGAGACGGAACCCGGGTCAGCGAGGTTGCCACCGTTACGGGTCATCGCGGTGCGAACTTCACCGGCTGCGCGGTTGCGGTTGTCGGTGAGGCACTCGATCAGAACGGCGACGCCGTTGGGTCCGTAGCCCTCGTACATGATGGTCTGCCAGTCTGCGCCGCCCGCTTCTTCACCGGCGCCGCGCTTGCGCGCACGCTCGATGTTGTCATTGGGAACAGACGTCTTCTTCGCCTTCTGGATGGCGTCGTACAAGGTGGGGTTGCCCGTGGGATCGCCACCGCCGGTTCGTGCCGCCACCTCGATGTTCTTGATCAGCTTCGCGAAGGATTTGCCACGACGTGCGTCGATCACAGCCTTCTTGTGCTTGGTGGTGGCCCATTTTGAGTGGCCGCTCATGCGATTCAAGCCCCTTTCCTGCTGCGTTGCGCACGCCGAATGCGCGTCTTTCAGCTCTGCCGATGTTACCCGTCCCACGTCACAACTCGCTGCATCCCCCGACACGAATTAGTCAAACCACGCATTGTTTGCATAGAATGCAAACATGTTGGTCCGAATAGATCACGCCTCCACAACTCCACTCGCGGAGCAGATTGCAGCCGGGGTTCGTGGCTCGGTCATCCGCGGTGAGATCGGACCAGGTGACCGCCTGCCGTCCGCTCGCGCTCTCGCCGAGTCGATCGACGTCAATCTCCACACGGTTCTTCGTGCGTACGCAACACTCCGCGACGAAGGCCTGATCGACCTCCGACGCGGACGTGGCGCCGTCATTCGCGCCGAATTCGACTCGGGAAGAACAGCTCTCAACGAATCTGCGCGCGAGTTCGTACGGCAGGCCCGAAATCTCGGACTCGACACTGCGCACATGCTCGACCTCATCAAGGAGACCAGCACACAATGACGACCAGCAAGATCCGACTCTGGACAGCAGCTTCGCTGACTCTGATCCCGACCCTGATCCTGGTTCTCGCACGCTTCGCGTGGGGTGACCGCCTACCCGAGACCGTCGCGAGCCATTGGTCCGGATCGACCCCGGACGGCTTCAGCACCACGACGACGTTTTTCGCCATCGCGCTGGTGATTTCTCTGGTGGCTGTCGTTTGCGCCTGTGTCGTCGCGGCCCGTTCGAGCGACAACGCGCCCCTGTTTCTGGCCGTCTCCTCGATCTCGAGTGCGACACTGGCGACGATCTGGATTCTGAGCGTCGCCCTGACGATCGACGCCGGGTCGCCGGAAGCCGCGCGTATCGGCTGGTGGATTCTTGCGCCGATCGCGGCGGTACTCGTAGGAGTTCTGGCATACGCGCTGCCTGACCAGCAACGAAGCGGCCCGGAGTCGCCACTGCCGACCCCGACGCTCGACACTCCGCTGACGGCCTCCGAACGTGCAGTGTGGGTCGGGCAGGTCCGCAGCGTCTGGCCGTGGATCGTTACAGCCGGCCTCGTAGTTCTCGTGATCGCGACTGCCGCGTACTCGGATTGGTGGGTTGCCGTGATCCTGGGTGTGTCCACCCTCGCCGTCACAGCATTCGCGTCGGTCACCGTGCGCGTCGACCGTCACGGTGTCGGCATCAGTTCCTGGGGCGTTCGATGGAAGAAGATCCCCATCTCGAAGGTGAAGTCCGCATCGGTCGACGCGATACGTCCAGCCGAATGGGGCGGATGGGGTTACCGAATGACACCGCGCGGAACAGCCGTCACTCTCCGCTCGGGTGAGGCCATCGTGGTCACTCTCGAGAGCGGACGACTGTTCGCCGTAACCGTCGATCACCCGGAAGACGGTGTGAAGCTGATCAATTCGTTGGTTCAGGCTGGTTGATTCACGAACAACGTCAATTCACGAACAACACGGCAGCGGCATTGCCGGCGAGGTAGAAACCGGCAATGCCGAATACCCAACCCATTGCGCTGTCGCCGTAGCGAGACATCAGCGAGTCCACTCGGCGCAGCGGCTTGTCGAGGCGGTTGCCGGCCACGACCCGCCCGCACAACAGAAGCACTGCGGGCATGGCCATGATCAGGCAGTATCCGGCAAGTATCGACGCAGACGCGACTGCGGGCAGCCCAGCAGCGGTGATCATCGCGATCGCCGCCAAGTAGGGCAACATCGTCACCAATTCGGCGGTTCCCGCAGCAATCGCGAGAAGTACAACACTTCTCGCGGAACTGGCCGAGCCGAGCACCCGCTCTCGCCAAACATGGGTTCGATCGGCCTGACCGGATGTGCGCCTCTTCTCGGAATCGAATCGAAAGCTCCACGCGAACAACGCGATACCGAGAATCAACTGCGCACCGCGGGCGGCGGGGGTTTCGAGCAGCGGGGCGACGACAGGCATGCCTGCCCGTGCCGTCGTCCAGACTGCCACCCCGACAACAAAATAGAACGTCGTGATGACCACCAGATACGTCAGCAGCCTGCGAACCTGCGGTCGTCCCGGCATCAACAACATCCAGACCGGGACGACCAATGTTCCGATGCTCGTACTGTCCAGCAGGGCGAGCCCGCCCAGCGTGGTGAGCAGGACGAGTTCCACGTCAGTCGTTTCGGCGCTCGGGTATCGCTGTCTCCCTCGTTCGGACTGCATTCACGATGTCGAAGGCACCGATGATCGCGAGGATCACGCCGAGTGGTCCGCCGCGAAACCAGAAGAACTCGGCGTCACGCGCGAACAGCCACAGACAGCCGCCACCGACGACCAAGAGAATGCCGATCATCAACTCGAAGCGAATTTTCATACGTCGAGCCTGTCTTCTCTCTCGAATCCGCACATCAGCCATCGGAACAACGCCGACCTCATCATTTGGTATGACAAGTCAGGCGCCCCGATGTGCTCTGATAAGTCTGTGGTGACCAGAAGTCGGAGTGTCGGCAAGTGGAACGATCCGCTCATCGCCTTCGGCCTGTTCGCGATCGGGGTACTCCTCTACCTGGTCGGCCTGTACCAAATGTGGACCGATGTCGGAGGTGTCGCCGACGTTCCCGCCGGGGTTCGGATCGGGATGCTGGCTCTGCTGTGTGCGATCGACTCGTTCCGGCGGGTGCGTCCGGCAACAGCTTTGGCGGCGGGGGCCGTCATCGTCGCGGTCGACGCTGCCCTGGGACCCACTCTGCCGATGTGGCTGGTCCTCTCGGATCTCACCTACGCCGCAGTTCTGTACGGGACGGCGCGGCTGGGCCGAGTGGTGTGTTCTCTGACCGCGGTGACGGTTGCCGCGCTCACCGCACTCGTCTACCTGTCCACCCAGGACGTCCGCGCTGCGGCTGGGGCAGGCGTGGTGACCGCTCTGTTCTTCGGTACACCGGTGTGGTGGGCACTGGTCATCCGTCGACAAGTCGAACTGACCGAGGCCGAACGCGAGCGTTCCAGAGTCCACGAAGCACTCGCCACTCTGGACCGCGAGGCCGCAGTCGCTCACGAACGAGCAACCATGGCGCGCGATCTGCACGACGTCATCGCAAGCCACCTCTCCGCCATCGCAATCCATTCCGAGGCGGCACTGTCCACCTCAGCTCTCTCCGGTGAACGGGGCCAACCAGACGACGGATTGAGGGAGATGATCGGAGCGATCAGATCGAGCAGTCTCGCGGGCCTTTCCGAGATGCGGTCGATGATCGAACTGCTCCACGCCGGGGACGACGAGACCCCGGACCCGCGTTCCTCTCCCCCGCGGCTGACCGAGTTGCCCGTCGTCCTGGACGCAGTTCGGGCAGCCGGCGCCGCCGTGCACGTTGCGATCGACATCGATACTGCCGACCTGCCGAGCGTGGTCGATCACACGGCGTACCGGATCACCCAGGAGGCGTTGACCAATGCGCTCAAGCATGCGCCTGGTGCACCGATCTCGATGTCGATCTCTCTCCAGCACAATGCATTACAGATCGAGATCCGAAACCCCATCGGTCGCGACACATCCAGTTTTCGGGCGGGAACGCACGGACTTGCAAACATGCGTCACCGCGCCGAACTGCTGGGCGGTTCACTCGACGCACTTCCGGTCGACGGAGAATGGACGGTATGCGCACAGATACCGGTCCCCGCGCCGAACGGAACGGATCGGTGATCACCGTCGCCCTGGTCGACGACCACGCCGCGATCCGGTCGGGACTCGCGATGATCCTGCGGCAGCACGACGACATCGATGTCGTCGCAGAAGCCGGTGACGGAGCGTCGGCGATCACCGTCACCCGCACACATCAACCCGACGTCGTACTCATGGACGTCCGGATGCCAGGCACCGACGGCATCGAGGCGACGCGTCAGATCATCGGGACGACCCGCAGCCGGGTTCTGGTGTTGACCACCTTTGACCTCGACGAATACGTCTTCGCGGCCCTGCGCGCCGGTGCGTCGGGATTCCTGCTCAAGACTGCGACAGCGGACGAACTGACCCGCGCTATCCGCAATGTCGCAGCCGGAGATGCAGTGCTCGCTCCTCGTGCGGCGCGTGCACTGATCGGCGAGTTCGTGCAGCGCGCACCCAAACCCACCGAACCGCTGGGATTGAGCGAGCTCACCGACCGTGAACGCGAGGTCCTCGCGCTGTTGGGGACGGGCATGTCCAACGCCGAACTGTCGCGTGAACTCGGAGTCGGTGCTCCGACGGTGAAGTCGCACGTGTCGCGAGTTCTGTCGAAGTTGCACCTCACCTCACGCGTCCAGGCGGCGATCCTTGCCCGCGAACTGGAGCTGTAGGTTCGGCCGAGGCTGACTACTCCAGTTATCCGCGAACCAGATCGACGAACATCTCGTGCACTCGACGGTCCCCGGTAACCTCGGGATGGAAAGAAGTGGCGATCACCGAGCCCTGCCGAACCGCGACGATCCGGCCCGCGGCCTCCCCCGCGGCGGCGGGAACCTGCGCAAGGACCTCAACGCCCGGCCCAACTCGCTCCACCCACGGCGCGCGGATGAAGACAGCGCGAATGGGATCACCGATGATGCCCTCGAACTCCAGGTCGGACTCGAAAGAATCGACCTGCCGACCGAAAGCGTTGCGGCGCACCGTCATGTCGATGGCGCCGAGATGCTCGGCGTCCGGCCGGGTGTCTAGTACCTCGCTGGCGAGCAGAATCATGCCCGCACACGATCCGTAAGCCGGCAGCCCGCCGCGGAGTCGCTCACGAAGCGGTTCCAGCAGCTCGAATACCTGCAGAAGCCGGCTCATCGTGGTGGATTCGCCACCGGGGATCACGATGCCGTCGACCTTGTCGAGTTCCTCCGGGCGCCGGATACCCACCGCATCCGCTCCCGAATCATCGAGTGCGGCAAGGTGTTCGCGAACATCACCTTGGAGGGCGAGTACACCGATCAACGGACGCGTCATCACACAGTTCCTGTCTTGTTCTCACGGCTGTTCTTGCTCTCATGGCTGTCGGGTTCGCGTTCGAGACGCGTCAAACCCTCCTGAACCACCGCTGCCACCATGTTGCCATCGCGATCGTAGATACGCCCCTGAGTGAGCGCGCGACCAAAACCTGCCGACGGCGACGTCTGGTCGTAGAGCAACCACTCGTCGGCCCGGAACGGACGCAGGAACCACATCGCGTGATCGAGCGAAGCAGTCTGCGTCTTCACGCCGCGGTGCGGGACTTTGGAAGTTCCGAGCAGGGTCATGTCACTGAGGTACGCGAGGGTGCAGATGTGCAGCAGCGGACGATCCGGCAGAGCCTCGCGGTAGCGCATCCACACGCGTTGTTGCGCGGCGAGATCCGGCGCTGACGCGCTCTGCTCAGCGGGCACAATTCTGATGTCCCAGTTCTTCCACTCCTGATAGAACTGCGATTCAGCCAACTTCGGAACGGTCTGCGCGTCCGGCAAGTCCTCCGGCGCCGGAACGGAGGGCATCCGGTCCTGGTGCTCGATACCTTCGTCGTCGACGTGGAACGAGGCCGACATCGTGAAGATCGTCTTGCCGTCCTGAACTGCATTCACCCGGCGGGTGCAGAACGAGCGCCCGTCGCGGATGCGGTCCACCAGGTAGACCGTCGGAATCTTCGGATTGCCCGGGCGCAGGAAATATCCGTGCAACGAGTGCACGTGGTAGCTCTCGTCAACGGTGCTCACGGCAGAAACCAACGACTGCCCGGCAACCTGCCCGCCGAACGTCCGTTGAAGTGCGGTGGGATGGACCGCACCACGGAAGATGTCCTTCTCCAGGTGTTCGAGCGCGAGGATCTCCTCGATACCAACCATGAGTCCTCCGAAAACATAGACCGCCGCACTGGGCGCGATGACGGTTCACAATATCGCCTCGGCGAGCGGGCACGGCACCATGGTGGGCGTGAGTACATTCATCCCGTCCAGTCCCCTCGCCTTGGCCGAGCAGATTGCAACGCTGAGCGGATCGTTTCCGTCGGTGGCGGTAGTAGCGATCGACGGACCTGATTGTGCACAGCCGTCTCGGCTCGCGGAACTGGTCGGCACCGCCGTCGAGTCGCGCAACAGGCCGAGTGCTGTTGTGTCACTGCACGACTACGTACGGCCGGCTTCGCTGCGATACGAGTTCGGCCACGAGGATGCGCTGAGTTACCGCACTATCTGGTTCGACTATCCGGCACTCGATCGTGAAGTGATCACCGCAGCCCGCACAAAACGGGCGTTCTTGCCGAAACTCTGGGACGAACCCACCGATCGATCGGCTCGGTCGACCCGTATCCCCGTCCATGAGCGCGCGGTCATCGTGATCGCCGGTCCGATGTTGCTCGGGCGCGGGCTGGAGTTCGACGTCAGCGTCCGCCTGGACATGAGCGAACCTGCCATGCGGCGGCACACACCGGAGGCAGATCTGTGGACCGTCGAGGCACTCCTCGAACACCGATCAGAAGTGTCCGAGGAGGTCGATTTCGAGGTCAGATACGACCATCCGGCCCGGCCTGCGGTGCGGTCTCGCCAGTGAAGGTCTCACTGCGATTGATCTCACGTCGGACGACCTCACTTCGGGCGATACAGCCTGGTCAGACCCTCCTGGACGACTGCAGCAACCATATTTCCTCGGCTGTCGAAGATTCGTCCCTGCGTCAGTGCGCGACCGAAGCCCGCTGACGGCGACGTCTGGTCGTACAACAGCCACTCGTCGGCGCGGAACGGCCGCAGGAACCACATGGCGTGATCGAGCGAAGCGCTTTGCATGGCGACGTCCATGTGGGGGCCGCGGGAAGATCCGAGCAGCGTCATGTCGCTCATGTAGGCAAGCGTGCACACGTGAAATACCGGGTCGTCCGGGAGTGCCTCGCGGGAACGGAACCACACTTGCTGCTGCGCGGCAGCGCCCGGACGTTTGTCGATGTCGGCCTTCGGCACCATTCGAAGGTCCCAATCGGACCACTCACGCGCCAGCCACGCAGTCTCGGGATCCTCCGAATCCTGGGCGATGGCCAAGGTCTCGGGGTCAGGAACGGGTGGCATCTCGTCCTGGTGCTCGATGCCTTCGTCTTGGACGTGGAAGGACGCCGACATCGTGAAAATGGCTTGCCCGTCTTGAATTCCGGTGACCAAGCGGGTCGCGAACGATCGACCGTCCCGAACACGATCAACCAGAAAAACCGTCGGCTCCATCGGATTTCCCGGACGCAGGAAATATCCGTGCAACGAATGAACCGAGTAGGCCGGATCGACCGTGCGTACCGCCGACACCAATGCCTGTCCGGCGACCTGGCCGCCGAAAGTGCGGGTCAGGGTGGTCTCCGCGATGATTCCTCGAAAGATGTCCCGCTCGAGGCGTTCCAACTCCAGAATTTCTTCGATCCTCGCCATCGATGCTCCACATCTTCCCGTGTACCGACGTCTACCGACCTTCACACAATGCCTGACGCACCCCCGGCCACCAAAGTGGGCATACAAAATCATGGAGTTGCATGCCGCCCTACTCAGAATGGGGGTGGATCGCCTCCGCCGT